>CALZJE010000057.1 GCA_945787715.1 uncultured Ectothiorhodospiraceae bacterium
CACATCCTTAGGGTGGAGTATGCCCAGTAATGGCGGGTGCTCTCGATTTTCAGTGTCGTCATAGACTACAAAAACGGTATGTGGTTTTAGTATTTTGGCTTGAGAGGTAACATCAGATATCAGGCTGCTTGACGGGATTTTTACAATTGAATAACCAAAATTTTTAAATGCGAGCATGTCGATGGTTTCAACTTGAGAAAAATTGATAGCATTTAAAGTAGCTGTTCTAAACGCCAGTACAGGGGCATTATCCTTTTCAACCAAAACCCAGTGAAGATCACTTTTCAGGCTTGCCGCTAATTGCTCTCTGCTGGAAAGATAGGGCAAGCGGGTAAAGTATTTATCAACAATATCTATCGCCGCTATGAGTTGTGTATTGCCAGTAATAATTTTTCCGGGTTTTTTAATTTCTCGCAAGCGCATTAACGTGGTAAATATTGAAGGCTGCTTAAGTATCTCGCTAGTGGTCAATGAGGCAAAAGCAATCGCAATTAATCCCGGCAAAATCAGACTGGGATGATGAGTTAATTCAAATATTGCCATTAATGCTGCCAGTGGTGCCTGAATGGTAGCGCTCATCATGGCACCCATTCCGATCATTGCATACACACCCGGGTCAATGACATTCTCAGGATAAAGCGTCTCAATAACTATCCCCACTGCGCTTCCCGTAACTGCGCCGATAATTAATGTTGGGCCGATCAGCCCACCGGGCAAGCCTAAACCAAGGCCAACTGATGTAGCAATGACTTTCAGTATCAGTATCAACAATAAACTGCTTAATGCGAATTCACTATAAAATGTCGCATTTACTGTATCATAGCCGATGCTCATAATTTCTGGTGAAATTAATGCTAGCAAGCCGGTAATTCCTCCCGCAGCAGTCAAGCGCCAGAAGATAGGAATTTGTTTGGTTGCTTCGGTTGTTGCAACCAGTAGTCGAATAAACACGACAGCAATAAGACCAATCAAAATACCACTAAGAATAATGCCGAGTAATTCGATATTGGAAACAAATTCGAAAGAAGGTGTTGTTAACGCTATTTCATTGCCAAAAGCGAGGTGGGAAACCAGTGCAGCAACACTTGCGGCAATAATCATGGGCAGCATGCTGGCGACAGTGTATTCCAGCAATATCACTTCCATCGCAAATATTACTCCTGCCAGCGGAGTATTAAATGATGCAGCGATAGCGGCTGAAACACCACAAGCTAAAAGTGTGCGACGAGTTTTTGGGGGGAGGTTAAATCCTGCAGCGACAGCGCTGCCACTTGCTGCCCCCAAATGTATGCATGGCCCCTCCCGCCCCACTGAGTGTCCAGCAATTATACTGATAGCTCCGCCAAAAAATTGCACTATTGCATTTGTGATTGGTAGTCTGGCTTGGTGGTACTTTAGGTATTCCAGTGTGTGCACCACACCGACTTGACGTTTTTCCGGAGGAAGATAATGAAAAATGACTCCTAGTAGGATCCCACCCGCTAAGGGTAGGAGGAAGATAATCCAATTGGAAAGGCTTTCATAATTTTCAGTGTCATTTCCGCCAATAATCCATTGTTGACAACTGTCGATGAGTAACCTGAAAAGTACGACTACACCACCAGCGACTAAACCACTAAGAAGCCCAAACAAGGAGAGCTGTATTAAGTCACTTTGAGTATTTTTTATGAAAGCGCGAAAATTTTTATACATTCTATAATTTATGTCATTACCTTTTATAATACTCAACCAGATGTAAAAGATTTTCGGAAGGTATTTGAGTAGTTAAAAAAGCAGGGTGCGGCCAATAACATGGCCACACCCTGGAGGTTGTTCGAGCATAGAAATCATTGCGAGGAGAATATTTTAAAATACCCAAGGTTCACGGGAAAAGAAGATAGTAAATTGTCACTTTAGTCTGTCTTCTTAATATTTTGCTACATGCACAAACCTAATTACAACAATACTTTCTCAATCCCACCTTTTGAAGCCCGCGCAACAAACTCTTCCTGCCAGTTATCTCCCAGCAAGTTTTTTGCTAACTCAACAACAATATAATCAGTATCTAATCCTGTATCATCCTCATAGCGCGACAATCCTTGAACACATGCCGGGCAGGAAGTTAGCATTTTCACATTGTTATTTTTCACTTCACGTTCGCCTGTTAATTGTTCAATACCATCTTTCAATTCAGCTTCTTTGCGAAAGCGAACCTGTGTTGAGATATCAGGACGTGCAACAGCAAATGTTCCTGCCTCGCCGCAGCAGCGATCAGATAACAACACTTCACTACTGGTTAACTCTTTAGCAACAGCAATGGGATCATGTTTTTTCATCGGTGCGTGACAAGGATCGTGATACAAATATTGCACACCGTTAACATTATCGGCTTTAACACCTTTTTCTAATAAATATTCATGAATATCCAGCAACTCGCAACCGGGGAATATTTTTTCAAACTCATATTTCAAGAGCTGGTCCATACAAGTGCCACAAGAAACAATTACTTTTTTTATATCGAGATAATTGAGTGTGTTCGCTACGCGATGGAAGAGCACCCGATTTTCGGTCGAGATGGTACGCCCTTTATCTACATCACCGGAAGACGTTTGTGGATAACCACAACAGAGATAACCCGGTGGAAGTACAGTCTGAGCACCAACGTCATAGAGCATCGCAATCGTTGCCATACCCACTTGACTGAACAAACGCTCAGAACCACAACCAGGGAAATAAAAAACCGCATCTGAGTCATCAGTCACTTTTGCTGGATCACGTAAGATAGGAATTGTTTTACTATCTTCAATATTCAATAACGCACGAGTGGTTTGTGCCGGGATTTTTCGTGGCATCGGTTTTTGCACAAAGTTAATAACTTGCGCTCTTATCTCCGGTTTACCTGTTGTAGATTTAGGATTTTTAGCAGCTTTAGTTAAGCCCAGCTTTTTGGCAAACTGATATCCCAAGCGTTGGGCTTTAAACCCCCATTCCAGCAACCCTTTGCGCATAATCTTGATTGTTGTCGGATCAGTGGCATTAAGATATTGCATGGATACCCAGGTTCCTGGGCTTAAACTTCTTTTACCACGATCTTTGAGAATTTTACGCATACGTACGGTAACATCACCAAAGTCAATATCGACTGGGCATGGTGTTAAGCATTTATGGCAAACGGTGCAATGGTCAGCCACATCATTCATCTCAGCAAAATGACGCAGTGAAATTCCCCGGCGTGTCTGCTCTTCATAGAGAAAGGCTTCGATAATCAAACCTGTACCCAGTATTTTATTTCTAGGTGAATAGAGCAGATTTGCACCTGGTATGTGTGTGGTACACACTGGTTTACATTTACCACAGCGCAAACAATTACTAATATCATCATTCAGCGCACCGAGCTCACTCTCTTCCAATATCAAGGCTTCTTGCTGAAGCAATCTCAATGAAGGCGTGTATGCTCTTTCGAGCCCTGAATCACGCATGAGCTTGCCGCGATTAAAATGGGAGTTGGGATCAATTACTTTTTTATAACCTTCAAACGCGCTGATATTTTCTTCTTTCAGGTATTGGATTTTAGTTAAACCAATGCCGTGTTCACCTGAAATAACGCCGCCCAATTCTTCCGCCAGCGCCATAACTTGATCGACGATATGATCGGCTTCTTGCAGCATTTCGTAGTCATTCGAATGCACGGGAATATTGGTATGCACGTTTCCATCACCCGCGTGCATATGTGTTGCAACAAACAAGCGGCTGCTACGTTTTTGTTTGTGAATTTCATCCAGCTTTTCACGAGCCTTAATCAATTCACGACCAGCAAAAATTTCTTTTAACGGCTGTTCAATAGATTCACGATATGAGACACGTAACTCACCTTGCTGAATCAAAAGAAAAAGGGTTACATCTTTCTCCGAGAATCTCATTTCTTCCGGCGCAAGTAATTCTTTGCATTCAGCAATCGGTAAATCAAGGCAGTCGAGCACTCCCTGCCATCGATTTTTTACAGTATTGAGCAATCGAATGGCGGCTTGTGTTTTACCGTCAATGATAGAGTCATTTTCAGTACTGTGCTCATACTCCTGAATACTAAGCTTGCTAAACCAGTTTGAGCTAAGATATTCGCTCACTGTGTCAATAATATTCAGTTTGTTTTTAATTGACTGTACAATATTGATACGCTCAATACCCAAAGTATATTCAGACAATTTATCCAGCGGAATGACCACGTCTTCATTAATTTTAAATGCATTAGTATGCGCAGCAATGGCAGCTGTGCGGGAACGATCCAACCAAAAGCGACGACGCGCTTCAGGACTGGTTGCAACAAATCCTTCACCTTCACGTTGATTAGCGAGTTTTACAATTTGTGATGAAGCGTCTGCGACTCTCGTTTCATCATCACCAGAAACATCAGCAATCAAAACCATCTTTGGCATTTCACGTCGCGCGGCTTTTGTTGTGTAACGCACGGCTTTCACATAACGCTCATCAAGATGTTCAAGCCCGGCGAGCACAACACCTGGTGCTTTATTGAGGAAATTATTAATTTCAACAATGGCAGGCACAGCTACACTTAAATCATGGCCAAAAAATTCCAGACAAACAGTCCGCGTGTAGGTAGGCATACGATGGAGAATAAAAACGCCTGAAGTAATTAGGCCATCGCAACCCTCCTTTTGAACGCCAGGTAGCCCTCCAAGAAATTTGTCAGTGACGTCTTTTCCTAATCCAAGCTTGCGAAACGATTGCCCTGGCATCTCCAACAATTCCGGTTCACCCACTTGCGTTTTGCCATCAGCTTCGTAACGCGTTATTCGAAATGTAACAAGCGCTTGTTCATGAATTTTACCGAGGTTGTGATTCAACCTCTCGACTTCAAGCCATTTCGCATCAGGGGTAACCATGCGCCACGATGCGAGATTATCCAGGGTTGTGCCCCAGAGAACAGCTTTTTTACCACCAGCATTCATAGCGATGTTGCCACCAATAGTGGAAGCATCTTGCGATGTTGGGTCTACCGCAAAAACATAATTGGATAATGCGGCCCGATCAGCAACACGTCGTGTAACAACACCTGCTTCGGCGCGCATTGTTGCAACTTGCTGCTCTACACCTTCGAGTGTTTTTAATTGTACGGTTCCTAGCCCTTCTAGTTTTTCGGTGTTGATAACAGCAGTATCTTCATATAGAGGAACTGCGCCGCCAGTATAACCAGTACCTCCACCACGCGGAACGATAGTCAACCCAAGTTCAATACACTCTTTAACTAATAGTGCTGTCTCTTCTTCAGTATCAGGATTGATCACAACAAAGGGAAATTCGACACGCCAGTCGGTTGCATCAGTGACATGACTGACTTTTGCAAGCCCACCAAAATCGATATTGTCTTTTCGTGTGACTGCAGAAAATCTTTTCAGTGCTTTTTTACGAAGATCGTATTGTTCAGGAAACCAGTTTTCGAATTTTTGAATGGCCGCTCGGAGGGCATTAACGAGTTTAATGGCATCCATATTTTCATCAGCACGATTTGTTATCTGCTCAAGACGATGGTAAAGCGCACCGATTAGTGATGCACGACGCTTTTTATTTTCCAACAAGTCGTCTTGAATATAAGGATTTCTTTTAATGACCCACATATCCCCCAAAACTTCAAACATCATTCGAGCGGATCGACCAGTACGGCGGGAGCCTCTCAACTTATCAAGAACCTGCCACATATCTTCACCCAGAAAACGGATGACAATTTCACGGTCGGAAAAAGAGGTATAATTATAGGGGATTTCGCGGATACGCATATTAAGAGCTAGCTTCCTGTTACGGCGGTAAAGTGCGCTATTTTAACCGGTTCGACAGGATAATTGCGAACTTACTTTGACATATCACAATAAATCAAACCTACTTAAAATAGAGGTATAATTGATATGGACTTGCTAAAGGAAAGTGAACGATTCTGAATACAACGCAAGTTTTGTAACAGTTAGAAGCTTTCGTATTCGTTACATTTTGGCTGAACAATAATCACATCTTCGGTCATAAGGTCAATTGCAGTTAACTTACCATTGCAATAAGCACCTGTGTCGATAAACATCGTATTCCCAAAAAGCACAGGGTTTCTGACGATACTATGACCAACGTATACTTTGTGAATGCCTTCAACAAATGATTCCTTAAAAGCACCACCATATTCTAGACTCATCCGATATTTACGATAAGTATCTCTTGACCATAATAGCGTTTTCAGGTCCTTCTCTTTTATCTTGTGCTTCTGCAGGTCTTTAATTAATTTTGTCCAATTGCCATGGGTTGGTAGATCAGCATGCACGACTCCCACGTTTCCATGCGGCGTTTCAATGGAAATGGTATAAGGTAAATAGTCATACATCTCAGCCATTTCATCCAGCATAGATTCTGGAACATCAAAGGACCATTCTCCCCCATTTTTCATCCAAAGGTTGCTCATACCTGTCAACAAGTCGGCTGATCCCGCTAACATCGCCTCATGATTTCCACGAACAAGATAAAACCAGGATTGCTTCCAAAAGTAGAGCGCCCTTTCACTCTCTGGGCCGCGATCGATGGTATCACCCACACTAATCATCCGATCCACGGTGGGATCAAATTCGATATCTTTTAATAAGAGATCAAACAACTCAAAATGACCATGGATATCCCCCACCACGAAATCTCGGCCCGATCGATTTCGCTCGAGGTGTAATACTGCTTTGGTCTGGCTCTGTGACAACTTAAGTAATTCTCCTGCAAACCGAATATTTCATTAGCTTAATTTTATTTCATTACATTGAATTATATAGTTAACGACTAAAAATCAAATCTCTTTGAGAACTACGTTTACAGCTCATAAAAACATCAAAATCGCAGCATAACGGGCACCTTTGCCTAAGGCAATGAACACAAACGACGCAAGCATCGGGAGTTTTAGCCAACCCGCCACAAAACACAAAGGATCTCCAATAACAGGTACCCACGAAAGTAGTAAGGCGCCACTCCCCCAGTGTCGGATTTGAGTAAGCGCTCGTTCATGTTTCTGTTCGCTCAAACTGCGTTGAGGGAATTTTTTAACCAACCACCGACCAAGAATCCAAGTTATGATTCCACCTAACGTGTTTCCAAGTGTAGCGACAACCCAAAGCTGCCACCACAATTCGTCAGTTTGTGTTGCTAGATAAAGCAACAACACTTCTGAACCTCCGGGCAATAAAGTAGAGGAAATAAATGAACTGAGGAACAAGCCAGGTAAAGAATATTCTTCCATATGGATGTTATGGCCCTAACTTGTTTAAGAGGTTTCTACTTAAAATCGTTGTTCAATACGGGAATCATTGTTCAACAAAAAAACAACTTCCGTCCAGCAACGCACAATCCAAGAGTGCCCGGAATCTGTCAATATTTCAAACAGGATACCGCACATTTTCAAATCTTAAAGGGCTGTATTATAGCTATTGTCATTGTCACTTCAATTAGTACATCTAGTACATCGATTGTCACAGTTATCATTAATACTGGAAGTCATTCTTTTGGAGTATGCCGCATCAACATTATACTGATCATAATTTCAGCGCTAACTGCACTCATGGCAATCTTTGAACTAATGTCATATGCTAATATTATTTTGCAAGGGCTTATCGCTATTGTTGCTGCATCATTGACCTGCAGCGAGCTGTTTGGATAACCGTCTATTTATACCGCAATAAAATCCGCGAACACGACTAAGTCCTCAAAATAACATCATCAAAACTAGCTCTGTTGCCTCCTTTTTATACAGCACATATCCCTCTTTTTAGCACTGAACCTAAAAAAAAGGACAAGCCGAAGTTTTAAGCACATGCTCTTGATTTCATCTCAACTGATCTTTTAAGGTTGAACTGTTATACTTTAGACTTAACTATTACAACTTAACGCAATTTTATACACCGTCAGGAGTTCAACAATGCTTTGGGTGAAAGCCTTTCATGTATTTTTTATGGTTACCTGGTTTGCAGGCCTTTTCTATTTACCACGCCTTTTTGTTTATCACGCCGATGCAGAAGACCAAGTCAGCAACGACCGATTTAAAATCATGGAAAGAAAGCTATTCGTGATGATGACAATTGGTGCAGTCGGAACCGTTATTCTCGGCTTTTGGATGCTATTTGATTATGCACTATCCGCATATTTCACTAGTTTTTGGCTCTATATCAAATTAATTTTGGTTGCGGGTTTAATTTACTACCACTACTACTGTTATCGTGTTGTCACCGATTTTAAATATGATGCGAATGTAAGAGATCATGTATTTTATCGCTTGATAAATGAAGTGCCTGTTCCGTTTTTAATCGCTATCACTATTTTAGTCGTTGTTAAACCGTTCTAGGATCTAGGATTGAAAACCACACCACGCAATCCACCGGAAATTACCAAACTCACTACGGTAGCAAAATCCAGGTTATTCGAAATTGAGCAAATGGATTTACGTTTTAGCAATGGTGCGGAAACGCAATATGAGCGCCTAAAAAGCCGCTCTCATGGAGCGGTGCTAATTGTCCCAATGTTGGATGACGATACTGTTTTGCTCATTAGGGAATATGCTGCCGGCGTACATCGCTACGAACTAGCGTTACCTAAGGGACGTGTGGAAAAAGGGGAAGACGTGCTCGATGCAGCCAACCGTGAAATGATGGAAGAGGTTGGGTTCGCTGCCAATAAACTAAGCCATCTAACTTCTTTCACCATAGCCCCTGGATATTTAAGCCACGTCACCAATGTTGTTCTTGCACAGGATCTCTACGAAAAACGTGAAATCGGTGATGAGCCCGAAGAAATTGAAGTGATTCCCTGGAAGCTTAATGAACTACCCGAACTATTGCTTCATATTGAATGTACCGAAGCTCGAAGTATTGCTGCACTGTTTTTAGCAAGAGAACATCTAAAATCTATTTAAACTTGCTTCAGGGGAAATAAATGATACACAACGATCCCGCCACTCTCATTGAGCCAGTCATTGATATCGCCAGAGAAGCAGCCCAGAAAATTCTTGAAATATACAAATCAGATTTTGACGTAAATAAAAAACACGACAGCACTCCAGTGACATCTGCGGATCTTGCTGCACATCATTGTATCGTGGACAGGCTGAAGAAAATCACACCTTCACTCCCCATTTTATCTGAAGAATCTGCACACATTCCTTTTTCAGAGCGAAAAAAGTGGCAAACCTATTGGCTTGTAGATCCACTGGATGGAACACGAGAATTCATTAAACAAAATGGCGAATTCACTGTAAACATCGCGCTAATACATGATCATCAACCCATTCTTGGAGTTATCCATGTTCCAGTGAGTAACGTTTGCTATTACGGATGTCAATCGCAAGGCGCTTTCAAACTGGAAGACAATGTAAGCAAACCCATTAATGTGAATAAGAAACGATCTGAAAAAATTAAAATCGCCAGTAGCCGCTCGCACGCAAAACACTCACTGGATCATTTTATACAAAGAATTGGCGAGCATGAACTCATATTCCTAGGTAGCTCACTAAAAAGTTGCCTGGTTGCCGAAGGAATAGCAGATATCTATCCACGACTAGGCCCCACATCAGAATGGGATACCGCTGCCGCACAATGCATTGTTGAAGAAGCTGGTGGATTTATCACAGACATTAATTTAAATAAATTGCGCTATAACACCAAAGATTCCCTTTTAAATCCTGACTTCCTTGTCTTTGCTGATACCACCATTAATTGGAAGACATATTTTTAACAATCTCGTTTCTAACATGACCAAACAATTGATCATATTCAGATTCACTGATCTTCAGTTCTCACTTATGAATATAAAAATATAAAATTACAAATCCTTTAGCTATTGAATATCACCACCCGATTTCTTCCAAGCTCTTTCGCTTTATAAAGCCCTTTATCAGCGCGCTCAAAAACCTGTTGGGGAGTATCATTTACTGAGAACTCCGCGATACCTGCGGACACTGTAATAGAAACTGGCTCGCCTTTAAAATGGAAACCCGATTCTTCCACAACTTCTCTTAATTTTTCCGCCACATCTTTTGATGCTTCCTTATTAGCACCTGGCATTATCAGCACAAACTCTTCCCCTCCAAAGCGGGCAAAATAATCTGTTTCACGAATTTTATGGGATAATAGTTTCGCAATAGTCTTTAGTGCCTTATCCCCCGCAGCGTGACCGTAATCATCATTAATACGCTTAAAGTGATCAATATCCCAAACCACTAATGTCAGTGGGTTGTTAAATCGCTTCCATCTTGCAAATTCCTGCGCAATTCGCTGTTCATAGCCTAACCGATTGGGTATCTCCGTTAAGGTATCTGTTTGCGCTTGCAAGCGCTCCTTCTGAACACGAACTTTGAGATTTTTGCTCTCTTCTTCAAGCTCCACTAATCGTGACATTAAATTTTTAACATCAACATCGGCCAGCTCATGCCTATCTTTTTCTACTTGTCTAAATCCGTCAAAGTGAATTTCTATCGCTTCGAGGCGCTGCTGAATCTGTTGTTTCAACACGTCAATTTCGACAGTATCATCTGCACTATTCACCAATATTTCCATTTCATTTTTTACCGCGTTGCCCAACTCTTGAGAACTCAACCACGATTCTTGCTGATGTTTTCGTGAACCCTGAATAAAACCATCCAACTCATATAATCGACCGGTCACTTGCTTCAGAAAAGATTCAATATCTACTCTTTCAGTATTTATTCTTGCTTGAATGAAAGAGACCATATCAGCAACCTCCTCAAGCATAGGTGACCACTTCTCGAGTGTTATACCCTTTTCCAAATGGCTCTTTAATCGATTAACTCGCTCGTCTAAATCTTCTGGCAGACTAATTTTTTCTATCAGCTGATATAACACTTCGGAAATTAGTAGCGCACAGATTTGTGATGAATTCGATTCTTGAGGCTTAGATTCTTGAAGTATGGATGAACTTTTAACAGATATTGTCCATGCTGTTACAATATCATCGACTATTTTGGAGGCGTCAGAAGCATGACTAACTTTTACCGCACGTTGTTTTAATGAAATTAAATTAGGCACGGATAAATCTGTCTCAGAAATTTTATCCAGCAACTGTTTAATCTCGCGCCCATGGTTATTGACAGTATTTTCTGTCGATGTGACGCTCACTTCGCTCCTTAGAGCTTTATTTGTTAACTGTGAAATATTCTTCTTTAACTTATCGAAATTATCGGAGTCCTTGGCATACTGAATAATCGAATCAATTTCATCTTTAAGTTGATCATTACCACTATCGACAATCCTAGCTAATTTAGTAATGGAGGTGCAAAGAAAGGATTGCGCATCACCCCACTGGCGAGTTCTC
Source organism: uncultured Ectothiorhodospiraceae bacterium (assembly GCA_945787715.1). Taxonomy (GTDB): domain Bacteria; phylum Pseudomonadota; class Gammaproteobacteria; order S012-40; family S012-40; genus CALZJE01. Next base: position 11,329 of record CALZJE010000057.1, read on the forward strand.
TCCTCTAGCTCTGCTTCAGCTTCTTCCAGACCCTTTCGCCATCTATCTATGTCTTTATCATTTGCCATGCTTAAGTTAGCTCTAAAATTTTATATTCGGTTTTATCGAGAAAAATCAGTTCATCCATATACTATACCCAAAGGGCGCTTTCCTTAGGGGTGAAGCAAAATCAGTTGGTTTCAACGTGAAATATGGGGGCAATAGCTACTTATGCATGTTTGAAAAAATACAAGCTATGCGAACCTAAATTACAGTGGTGATAGATATACCTGACCTAGCAATTGCTTTTTCTATTCGATTTAACTTAATGAAAAAGCAATTAATCTGCCAGTAAGAGGGGAAGGAGGTCGAAATGCTTTACGCCACTAAACTTATATTTTCAGGAATAACAATATCCATACTTATGGGCAAGTGGTCGGAATAAGCAGCATCAACGACTTCAAAATTCTCAACAATAAGACTTGGCGACACCAGAATATGATCAAGTTTTCGTGAAGGATTCCAACTTGGAAACGTATTTAACTCACATGCTGGCGCTAACAAACCCGTGACATCCATTAATCCTTGCATTTCCAAACTGTCTGGCTGACAGTTCATGTCACCCATAACTACAATATGTTCATAGGTTCGAACCAGTTCACTGATATATTGTAGTTGAGTCATACGTGCTCGACGGCCAAGCGCGAGATGCAGCAAAACAACCACTAGCTGGTTTGACTCTGCCCCAAACTTAACCATCATTGCCCCACGACCAGGAACAGGCCCAGGAAGCTTGTGTTCAACAATATCTGTTGGATCGAAATTCGTTAACAAACCGTTACTATGTTGCGCTATCATACCAAGGCGCCGGTTGGTTTGGTGATACCAATAAGGGAAATCCGCTTGAACAGCAAGATATTGAGTTTGATTAATAAAATCACTGCGTAAACTTCCACCATCGACCTCTTGTAATCCAACAATATCGTAATCAGCAATTATTTTGGCGATTTGATCCAGGTTTTTATATTGGTTTGAGTGGGGTAGTACATGTTTCCAACTTTTCGTTAAATAGTGGTGAGGACGAGTGGTCGCTATGCCTACCTGAATATTGTAACTCAGGAGTTTTAAACGCGCGCCTGCACCTAACTTTTTCTTACTGCTTACTGCCTCATTTCTATTCGACATATAATACTCAAATTGTAATTTTGAATCGACAAAGAGCCAATGACTCGCAAGGTTTCAATAGATAAAACAGCGGATTTAATATCATATAGGACAAACCATTTCTCCAAGATGCTCTGTCAACTTTAGATTTTCGCTATAGTCAACAGGACAATCAATGATGCAGACACAATTTGATTCAATCGCTTTCTTCAGCGTTGGTAACAACTCTTCTGTTTTTTCTACACGAAAGCCTTTTGCACCAAATGATTCTGCATATTGCACAAAATCTGGATTGTTAAAAGCAACATTTGAAGGACGCCCAAATCGATTCATTTGCTTCCATTCAATCAGTCCATAACCACAATCGTTCCAAATAAGAATCACGATAGGTGTCGATAGGCGAACCGCTGTTTCAATCTCCTGTGAATTCATCAAGAATCCCGCATCACCTGTAACAGCTACAATTGTTTTATCTGGATTAACGAGTTTTGCAGCTATTGCGCCAGGTACTGCGATTCCCATACTGGCAAATCCATTAGAGATTATGCATGTGTTTGGCTCGTCGCATCGATACATTCTCGCCATCCACATTTTGTGCGCTCCAACGTCGGTAATAACTATATCGGAACTTTCCAGCACAGTACGTAGATCCCAGATGATTTTTTGTGGCTTAATTGGGAAAACTGTATCTTTACTATGCGCTTTCATTTCAGAAATCAAGGCGTCACGTAACGGACGCATCATGTCCCCGACATGTGGAGTGGCTTTTTCCGAGATCCTCGCAAGTGACAAACGTATATCTCCGATGGCACCAACATTTATACTATAGTAAGCATCCACTTCTGCAGACACCGTATCCAAATGGATCAAGCAGTTATTGCCAGTCGGATTCCATAACTTAGGGTGGTATTCCACCAAGTCATATCCGATACATATCACTACATCCGCTTTACTAAAACCCACATTTGCGTAGTCGTTAGACTGCAGCCCAACACTTCCCAGCGCTAATGGATGACGAAATGGCATGACCCCCTTCGCCATAAAAGTATTAGCAACAGGTATATTTAGTTTCTCTGCAAATTCCAGAAGTTGATCAGAGGCATTAGCTCGAATAACTCCATTACCCGCTAATATGATTGGAAGTTTGGCATTAGAAATCAGCTCAATAGCAGCTTCAATTCGATCTTGTGGCGGCTCAGGTTGTTTCACATATTTAATAGGTAATGGTTTGGTATCGACGTCAAGCTTTGCAATATTTTCAGGAAATTCTATAAAAGTCGCACCCTGCTTTTCGCTCATCGCCAGTTTAAACGCTTTGCGTACCACTTCATTGATGACATTCTCTGTCAAAATAATGGTGGAATATTTAGTGATGTGCTGAAACATCTCATCCAGCTTTAACACTTGATGCGATTCTTTATGAAGACGCTCAGTATCTGCCTGTCCAGCAATTGCCACTAGCGGCGCATGATCCATATTGGCATCAGCAACACCCGTCATCAAATTAGTCGCACCAGGACCCAGTGTTGCCAGGCAAACGCCAGGCCTTCCTGTTAAACGCCCATAAACATCGGCCATAAAAGCAGCACCCTGCTCATGACGGGTTGTAATGAATATTATTGATGAATCTAGCAGCGCATCCATAACATCAAGATTTTCTTCGCCGGGTACACCAAAAATATATTCAACACCTTCATTCTCAAGGCACTTTACAAACAATTCAGCAGCTTTCATTAATTATCCACTTGTGTTCAGTTGGTTACTTTAACTAGTTAATGTAATAAATCTCATCTAACTCACGTTAGCATGTTTAATAAGTAATCGTATAAAAAACTTTAGCTTTAGTAATAAAGTAAAACAATTAGATTCACCCTAAAATATTTGATCTATTATAGTCTCGCTTTTGAGGAAGGAGGTTGCAAATGTCAATATTTGACCTGCCTGTGGTCAATGCACAGTTCAAGAACCAATATGGGGATCTATTCACTGTCATTGGTAAAGGAACCAGAGGTATTGTTATAGAGTATATTAACGGAAAAGTTGAATTGATTTCTCCTAAAAATTGGGGGGCGATGAGTAATTCAGCGATTCCAGAACCTAAACATTAACAACAAATCCTATCATCAAGTAAGCAGCACCCATATTTTATTAAACATTATATGGGTGCTTTTTCCTTTCCCCTCTTATACAATTCCCCTCAAATAAAAATAATAAACCTCGATATAGTGACAACTAGATAATTGAACTTAATTTGTCACAAGTCTCCCTCAGAAGGCAAACATAATTAATGGACTTAATACAGATCGTTGTACTAGCGCTAGTACAAGGCCTAACCGAATTTTTACCTATTTCCAGCTCTGCTCATTTAATACTCGTTCCAATTATTTTTAAGTGGCCCGATCAAGGTTTAGCATTTGATGTAGCCGTGCATGTTGGAAGCTTAAGCGCTGTCATCATCTACTTTCGAAAAGATTTACACAGAATGTCAGTAGATTGGACCCGATCCGTAATCCAACGAAAACATGTTGGAGAGAGCAATCTGGCCTGGGCAGTTATCGTAGGAACTATTCCAGCCGGCATTGCTGGTTTGATGTTCAATGATATTGTCGAGCTCTATATGCGACATCCCTTGATTATTGCTGCAACAACAATCGGTTTTGGTTTATTGCTCTGGTATGCAGATGCTAAAGGCACTCAGAACCGCTCAGAACATACAATTACCGTTCGCGATATTATCGTTGTTGGATTGATGCAGGCAATTGCGTTAATACCTGGTACGTCGCGTTCAGGCATCACCATCACTGCAGGATTATTACTTGGATTAACTCGGAGTGCTGCTGCACGCTTTTCATTCTTACTTTCCATCCCTCTCATTCTCGCAGGTGGTGGCTTAAAAACTCTCGATTTAATGAAGGAACCTGGACCGGTCGATTGGTATTCTTTGATTCTAGGTATTTTATTGTCTGGGCTGGCCGCCTATTTTTGCATTCACTTTTTTTTGAAGACGTTAGAGCGTATAGGAATGATGCCTTTTATCATTTATCGATTGGTGTTAGGTGTAGTTCTAATTTTCCTATTCATATAAATCTAATAGCCGTGATTGTATAACTAACTGTCAAGGCTATCTTTATTCACTGCAATAATTTGTATTCATTTACGCCTCAGCACCAGTGATATATTTGCCCCAGATATGCCTTGATTTGCAAATTGTTTCGCACCTACCTTTGAGCAGTAATCAAACAATTCAGAGAAATATTCTACTTGCGGATAATCAGAGTTTTCGCAACTCTAAACACTCAGCATTTCTCAGTAAAGCTTCCATTTAATATTTTTGAAGTGGTAGGTCAAGGCCAACGAGATGCAGTGACGCAACGCATTTTCAGAAATTTCATCATTAACATTGAATAAAATACTTCGGTTACCTTGATAAGTGAATTCATCAGGATACATCTCTTTGAATGTATCAATTAAAGTTGTTTGACAATACACATACAAAGCGTATTGATCACTTTCAGATCCAACTCGGTCAATTCTGATAGTTGTGCCGCTCTTGGGGAAAACAGTGAGATAGCTAGGTTGCCCCCCACTTCAATACCTCTTGCAGTTCCCTCACCCTTTCGATGGCCGCAACAATCTCATAAATCAATTGACGTAGTATCAACAATTTTTCTTTGATAGGCTCGAAGCACCGCTACGATTTCAGGGGACGTTATATTTTTCACGTTGCTCAAACCAGCGGCAAACAAATATCAGTACGTAAGTCGTTGGGAGCTGTATCGCGAGGGTTATTGAGATACTCCTCAAATACCGGCGTATTTGCAGCTTCCCTTCCGGAATTAATTAACCACTCTCCGTAAAGCCATTGGTATGCGGCTTTCATATCTGCGTAAGGGCCTTTATAGTGCAATACTACATAAGTTCCACCAGAAGTCTGAGTTAGCTCCAACGGTGATTCTAAAGGGATATCCCCTTCTGTAACCAAGCAAGCACGAGATCGCAATTCATCTTCCGGAACTGATGCCGGGTCATCATAATAAATCCCGATTGATCTCATTGTTGGTTTTAACAATTGGCGAGATGCTAAACAACCATATAGCATTTCAAACGACTTGCTGATTTGCATATATGAGCCAGTGTGTGGCACTGAAACCACTTTCATTTCAGGAAGGGTTTTAATGCTGATTTCGAACATATCATTTTCCTCAATGGTTTTCTTCAAGGTAAATTGTTTATGACTGCCGTTCTTTCGATATTGCGCAGGCGGCAAGCCATAAGTCGATTTAAAAATACGAGTAAACGATTGCACATTGCTATATCCGGTTTTTTTGGCAATCTTATCAATGGGCATAGGTGTATGCGCTAAATATCCAGCAGCGGTATGCAATCGCAATCGTTTTACCGTCGCGACAATAGTTTCGCCCTGCAACGCAAAGTAGATGCGATGCCAGTGATAAGGTGACATATGGGCAATCTCTGCCAATCGATTCAGATCAAGCTCCTCATCAAGATGATCATGAATATACTCAATTACTTTGGTTATACGTTTCTCGTAATTGACCAAACTGTTCGTTTTTTTCATAGTGACCCCTTAACTCATTGTCGAGGAAGAAAATGTACCATAAGTGAAATTGACAAATCTTGCGCACTTGATTTGTCACTTTTCATAAACTGTTTCAGATCCAGCTATTGATGACTAAAAAATATAACATTCAGACAAATTTAATAAACATCGGGGGCAACATCGGGGTCAAACATCGGGGTCAAACATCGGGGTCAAATCTATTCATTAACTATTTATTACACTATAATTATCCCATGGCCAGACCTCTCAGAATCGAATACTCAAACGCCTTTTACCACGTTATGAATCGTGGTGCGGGTTATCGTGATATCTTTTTACGCGCCGAACACCGGGAAATGTTTCTTGAACTTTTACGAGAAATCCATGAGATGTTCCGGGTTGAAATCCACGCTTATTGTTTAATGGATAACCACTATCATCTATTGCTTAGTACGCCTGACGCAAATTTAAGCCGCGCTATGCGCCATTTAAATGGTGTTTATACTCAAAGATTCAATCGAACAGAGAAAACAGATGGCGCTTTGTTTCGAGGAAGGTTTAAAGCGATTTTAGTAGATGCTGATAATTATTTATTGAGTGTCAGCAAATACATTCATCGTAATCCTGTTGAAGCGAGTCTTGTTAAAAATCCTGATAATTATCCGTGGTCAAGTTACAGGCAATTTGTTGGTAGTGAATTTCGACAATCATGGCTCAACGTATCACAAACCTTGGGAATGATTGGTGCTCGTAACATTAAAAACCGTTATCAAGCATTTGTTGAATCGGGCAGTGATGATGAGATTAATGAGTTTTATCAAAACAAACGCCAATCATCAATGTTAGGTTCTGATGAATTTACCAATTTGATTGCTTCAAGTATTCAAGACGATCCGGAAATACCAGAAACAAAGTCGTTAAGAAGAGTTGTTGATATGGGTTTCATAGTAGATATCATCGCAAAAGTGTTTTCAGTAAAGAAAAATACAATTTTGGGAAGCCGAAGAGGTCGAGGGCAAAAAAATATTGCACGTTCTGCTTCCATTTATTTGTGCAGAAAGTTCGCCGGGTATCCACTCAATGAAATTGCAGAATACTTTAACTTGCACCACTATGGCAGTGTTTCTGGATCAATAAAGCGCTTTAAATTTCAATTGCACGATGATTTGGAACTAGAAAACAAATTAAATCAGGCACTTAAACTAATAAATAGATCTGACCTTTGATCCGGATAATTCTTAATCTGAATTAATTAATAAATAGATTTGACCCCAGGCCCCATTTATTTGTTTTTATAAAGGGTCTGAAAACTAACTGTCAACGCTATCTTTTTTCATCGCAATTGAAGGGGCAGACCATGTTTTTCAGGTTACTGTCATTGGAAATTCGTCCACAAACCAGATATGTTGACGCGAAACTAGTTGAACTGTTAACCCTAACGTTGCAAAAAATGTCGAAGTAAAAAGCTTTTAGAGCTTGGTTAGTAGCGTTTTTGCGCATATTTTCTGGCTTGAGCTTAGTCACTCTCGACAGTTGCTCCAGGCACTGTTCTATCTCCTGCGTCCATGCAGTCGTAAGTGAGATCCAGAAAATCTGTGTAAAAACGCTAATAGACTGCTATAAAAGCAGCAAAGCGGTTTTTAGTCGATATTTTTTGCAACGTTAGGGTTAACCCCCCCTTTTTTTGATCAACAAACCAGAAATCATCCGATGCACCAGTACCTAAACTGCCATTATGTTTATGATTCGCTCTTCTTCTGAGTATTTCTAATGAGTGGAATGTAAGCCTAGTTTATTTCCCTCAGAGTCGGCAAACATTGCAAAGAAACCCATTTCAGGACTGATTTCAGTTTTCGGCACAATTACTTTTCCTCCGTTTGATACGATTTTGTCTAAAGTAATTTGCAAATCATCTCCCGCATTTAGATAAACAATAGTGCCATCTACTGCAGGTTTATATTCGCTTCCTCTTACGAGCACAACATTTACGTCTTTTCCGTCGCTGGGAAATACTCCCATTTGTAATCCACCCATATCGACCTCTTCAATGCTAACATCTAATGTTGCCTGATAAAATGAAACGGCTCTCGAGAAGTCAACAGTGGGAATTTCTACAATTGAAACTAAATTCTTCATATCAAATATCACCTATTATTGGATTTGCAGGTATATCAACCTTGTGTTGTCTGCGAATTAAAGTTGTTTTGCTTGGCGCAAGCGGTAATACCAACTTCTATAATTGTAGCTAGACAAATATTTGGCCTTGTCATTTTTTTCCTTTTTAAAAATTGACAATACAAACTTACACTACTTGACAAGGGAGAAATTGTAAAAATGCGACATGTTAATTTTCTTTGTAGAAAAGTGAAGAGAGAGCCATTTTGTCGTCCTCTAAGAACTCCTTCGGTGTCGTCCCTGTGAATTCTTTAAAGTCTTTAATAAAGTGTGCTTGGTCGTAGTACTCACTTTCGTACGCGATCCCAGTTAACGTTTCCGATTTTTGATTAAGCAACATTTTCAAGGCTGTTTGTAATCTAATGACTTTGCCCAATTGCTTTGGGCTAATACCAATCTGTCTTATGAACTTCCTTTCAAGTTGTCTTCTTTTTGATAAATCGTTCCTAAGAATGGTATTTATTGAGGTGCTTCCTCTTGTCGAAAATATAGTGTCAATGGTGGTTTTTACAATGTTGTCAATGGTTGCTGTGTCATTCAGTCTATCTAAAAAGAAATTTTCTATAATCTTTACTCTTTTTTTAGTGTCTGTTGCTCGTATTATTTTTTGCCCTAATTGTATTGAAGTTTCTTTTCCAAACAACAATTCTAGAGGTGTTTCTTTGTTTGCTAATTTTTTAATAGGCGTTGGTATGAAGTTGGCAATGCCATAGGGATAAAATCGAACTGCAAAAGAATTCACGTATCCTGTTGGTTCGATATAAAATGGTTCCGTAATCTGTCCGAGAACCATTTCACGAGGTTGTATGATAAATTTGTCTCCAGAGGTATACCGTTTTATATCGTCTCCAAGAATAAAAATTATTTCAATACATCCGTCAGGTACAATGAGTTGCCTTTGAACGTCTTTTTGAGCGGGAGCCTCTAACGTCCAATAACATTTTACAAATGATTCCAAATCTGGATGTGGTTGAAATGTTTGATAGTTCATTAATAGTGTAGTGATTCTTTAGAGTGAGGCACGACGGTCTCGATAACCGTCAGCTAATGGTTAAAAGTTACGTAGAACAGAGGCAATTCTTTCTCAGTGCATAGCTCATTTGGCTCTATCTACCCTTCATATCTTGCCACACAATATATCACAAAGGAGTTACTGCGCTGTGCTAAAGCATTTACTTTTTAATCTAATAATTTCAGACTTTAAATCATTGTTAGCGCGATTAATAATCATCCAAACTCTTTTGTTAGGCCACCCCCCCCTGAGTAATAGAGGACAGGCCCTGAGATATCCCCTATTACTATTTATTTGTTTATATAAGGGATCTTGTAAAACTAACTGTCAAGGCTTTCTTTTTTCATCGCGATAATTTGTGTTCTTTTGCGTCTTATCGCCAGTGATATATCTGGGCCAGTTATGCCTTGATCGACAAACTGCTTTGCCTCCACTTTTGCGCAAACTTCATGCAATTCGGAAAGATATTCCGCTTGAGGATAGTCCGTATCTTCGAAACCTTTTCGTCCTAATGCATCAGCTTTGCAAGCGAGCAAAAACTTTTCAAAACGCTCAGGCCGTCGAAATGCATCAAGACTTTCAAACAACTTAATAATCGTCGATGCCTTCAGCGTAAACGCTTGATGACAGTGTGTATGATACTTCGCCACCAACCTAGCCAATTGCTGAAAACTTGTCGGTATCTTCAATCGAGTAGATAGCTGATTAATTCGCTTTTCAGATCGCGCTTCATGCCCTATATGCCGAGGAAGCATCTCTTCAGGCGTATCTGCTTTACCCAAATCATGCACTAAGGCGGCAAACCTTATCTCTGCATCAGCTTGCATTTTAGCAGCCTGGTCAAGCGCCATCATAGTGTGTAGGCCTGTATCTATTTCAGGATGAAACTCTTTTCGTTGCGGAACGCCAAATAGGCGATCTATCTCTGGAAATAGTTTTTCTAATGCACCGCATTGCCTTAAAGTATTAAAAAATTCACTCGGCGAGGCTTCCATGATTGCTCTATGAACTTCCATCCATACTCGCTCTGGTGTTAATGTTAATATTTCACCAGAATCAGTTATTTTTTTCATCAATTGCAGAGTTTCATCCGCGATTGAAAAACCCAAATAGTGAAACCTAGCTTGAAAACGTGCAACGCGAAGTACTCTTAAGGGATCTTCTTCAAACGCATCTGTGACATGACGCAGTATTTTATTTTTAATATCTTCAATGCCTGAGAAAGGGTCGATATATTCACCATACTCATCCATCGCGATGGCATTGACCGTTAAATCTCTGCGACTTAGATCCTCTTCAATGGTGACTTCCGGTGCGGCGTGAACAGTAAAACCTGTGTAACCATGTCCTGCTTTGCGCTCTGTCCGTGCAAGTGCATATTCTTCTTTAGTATGTGGATGAAGAAAAACTGGAAAATCTTTACCTACTTGCCGATAGCCATCATTTAACATAGCTTCAACTGTTGAACCAACAACAACCCAATCACGGTCTTTCACCGATTTCCCCAATAATTTATCTCGAACCGCCCCACCAACAAGATATAATTTCATTTTGATTCACTTTAACAATTTCTAATTACATGAAAATACCACATCTAACGATTTTATTACTTACACTCATACTGAGTGGATGCAGCATGGCTAACTACTATACACAATCTATAGAAGGTCAACTTAATTTACTGCAACAAAGAGAACCGATAGATGAGTTAATTGCAAATAAAAATACGCCTGAAAAACTTAAAAAAACGCTCCAACATGTTAAAAATATTAGGCGATTCTCAATTGAGAAATTATATTTACCTGATAATAAAAGCTACCTCTATTACACAGATTTGAAACGCCCCTATGTTGTATGGAATGTATTTGCAGCACCCGAGTTTTCTCTGAGTGCAAAAAACTGGTGCTACTTTATTGTTGGTTGTGTCAGTTATCGTGGTTATTTTGAAAAGCAAGATGCGGTAACGCACGCAAATAAATTGAATACAGAAAACTACGATGTTTCTATTTCGGGGATAGCAGCCTATTCGACGCTGGGCTGGTTTGACGACCCAGTTCTTAACACTATGCTTGGATGGAAAGAGCATCATCTTGCTGGTTTAATATTTCATGAACTTTCTCATCAGATTCTTTATGTTAAAAATGAAACGGCATTTAACGAAGCATTTTCAACCGCTGCACAAAGAATGGGCACAATTGAGTGGCTACTAACGACAAAACCAGACGAAGTTACTCACTATTTAGACTACTTAAATGCTTACAACCAATTTCAACAATTACTTGAGGCTACGAGAAACAAACTCGCAACGCTCTACGCAACAAATGAGAGTGAGCAAAAAAAACGAAAAGAGAAATATAAAATCATCGAAGCCATGAAACTCGATTATCAAATATTGAAGGAGGAATGGCCCGGTAATATAAGTTTTGATCGTTGGTTCGAGCGCCCAATCAACAACTCTCGCTTCACATCAACAATGACATATCTGGAACATGTTCCAGCATTTTTAACTCTGTTTAAAGAAGTTAACGGAGTGTGGGTGGAGTTTTATCAAGCAGTCAAAAATCTCTCTGAGCTAGAAAATATTGAGCGAAATAAGCAGCTAGAGTCACTGAAAAGCAGAGAAATTGCAATGAGTCAAATTGTGGAACTGATTAAGAATAGGAAGGCAATGTGAACGCGGACCACTAATAATCTAGGAATCAAGCTACTTCACAAGCGTTAAACTTGGACGCTCAGGTGCTTTATCTTTTATCGCTTTTGGCTCTGGTTTTTGTCCTGGTTTTTGTCCTGGTTCTACTGATGATGCTGTTGGCTGACTAACTTCTTCAGCAAACACCATACCTTGGCCGTTTTCTTTGGCGTATATCGCCATGATTGCACCGATTGGAACGGCTATATTCATTGCTTGCCCAGAAAACCTAGCCGAAAAAGTGACGAAGTCATTTTCAATGGCTAGATTTTGAACAGCAAACGGACTAATATTCAAAACGATTTTTCCAGCTTCTACAAAATCAAGTGGAACAACAACGTGCTCCTGATTCGCGTCAACAACAATATGTGACGTTAAATCATTGTCAACAATCCATTCATTTAAAGCACGGATTAAATAGGGTCTACTTGATGTCATCGTTTTAAACATTTTTAATTAGCTCTGCTGTATTTCTAACTCTACCTTGGTTAAGCTCTCTTTGAAAGAAGCTCTATCAAAAAGCCGTTCAGCATAAGCTTTTACTGACTTTGCTTGAGGTGGTAGTTCAATACCATATTCCTTCAAACGCCACAATAATGGAGCAATACTAGCGTCAATTAATGAAAACTCATCACTCATAAAGTACGGCTTTGCTTCAAAAATGGGCGCAACCGAAGTAACACTTGCGGTGAGTTCTGAAATTGCCTTCTCTTTTCTCTGTGCGTCGTCACCGGTCAAATCATCAAGCTGACTGTACCAGTCATTGTCAATTCGATGCAACATTAATCGAGTACGTGCACGTGATACTGGATCAACTGGCATTAATGGTGGGTGAGGAAAACGCTCATCAAGATACTCCATTACCACTCGGGAGTCATAAAGCACTAAATCCCTATCGACCAATGTAGGAACCGAATTATAAGGATTAAGATCAATCAAATCTTCAGGCAATTCCCCTTGCTCGATTTCGTGTATTTCGTACGCTACACTCTTTTCAGCCAACACAATTCGTGCGCGATGGCTATAAGGATCATTAGATCCTGAGTACAACGTCATTACCGAGCGTTTATTGGTAATAACCGCCATATTCCAATTTCTCCTAAAAAAAAGTGCTTTAAAAAACCGAGGCTAGCAAAACAGGGTATTTCAAATAAAAACGCCCGCATCACAGTGCTAAAAACAACTAAGGCGCTTGAGTTACCCCAAGCGCCTTATAGTACCACATATTGAACGTTTTTAGGACTGTTTCAACAACCCACTTCTGCTCAATGAGCGTTTAATTGCGTAGAACGCTACACCAAC
>CALZJE010000058.1 GCA_945787715.1 uncultured Ectothiorhodospiraceae bacterium
TTGGCTTTGACGGGTTCGAAGTCGACAAACCAACTTTTAAATATGGCCTGGGCGATTTGTTCGAGGGTTTGGTTGGTTTGGCGGTTGAGTTCGATTTTTGAATTTAAACAATCCAAATTTTCAACAATTTTATCCTGTTCGATTCTTGGAGGAACTTTAGCAGGCATTGCATAGAAATCTTCCCTTCTTGTCGAAGGGATAGCTGACCCTGAATCCAAACCATTAATATCATGTGTTAGTAAGGAGTAATACGCCCACTTGAGATTGATGTCATATTTGGGAACAACAAAATATGCTGTGTCTATTACATAAAAAGGTTTATCTGAATAATGAACACCTCTATAAGCCCCTTTTCTTCCTATGACTATACTAGGAAAATCACAAAGTGCTTTGTCACAAAATCCTACGGGACCATTCGTGCCATATACTGGAAATTCACCTACTGCACCTTTGTAATCTTTTAAACCTTTATCATACTTTAGCTCTACTAATTCACCCCAAGTAGTTTCAATATATTCATCATGCTCCCAAGCAGGTAATTCAGCACTCATAACCCAACCCCGCCAAATTCTTTTTAATCTCACCCTCTAACTTATCACTTTCTTTAAACTGTGTTTTTAATTGCGAAGTGAGTCGTGCCATTTTTTCTGCAAAGGGTTCGCCATCGTCTTCTTCTACGGCTTCACCGACATGACGGCCGCGGTTGAGGACTACACGAATCCGAAAGGCAAAGTAAGCAATGGATCGTTTACAAAGGAATGAATCCCAACAATTGCCAAATAAAATATTGGGCGTCCTAACGCCAACCCGACTTGCAAAATTATTCATCATCAACCTCCAGATCATCCGCTAACTCCGCTTCAATTTCTTCAATGCTGGGTAGGCTGCTTTTGAGATTATCGGGTAAGGACTGGGTTAAGCTTTGCTCCCAGTTGGCGACGCCGATGGGATTGTTAATACCGGATAGCGCGTATTCCACCACCATGTGGTTTTTATCTTTAACCAGTAGTAGCCCGATGCTGGGCTGGTCGTCGGGGTGTCGTAGCAGGTCATCCACGGCGTTGATGTACATGTTGAGTTGTCCGGCATGGCCAGGTTCAAACTTGCCTATTTTCAACTCCACGACCACATAGCGGCGAAGTTGTAAGTGATAAAAAAGCAGATCGGGATAGAAATCACTATCACCGATTTCCAGGGGAACCTGACGACCCACGAAGGCAAAACCTTGGCCGAGTTCGAGAAGGAATTTTTGAATGTGCTCAACCAACCTCTGCTCAAGTTCAGCCTCCCGCTTTATATCCGCAGTACCTAAGAAGTCAAAAAGATAAGGGTCTTTGAAAGTCTGGGACACCAGGTCTGTATCAGCGGCAGGTAGTGTTGTAGGAAAGTTGTTGCTGGTTTTGCCTTCTCGTTGATGTAAGCGACCCTCTATTTGAAGCGCCAATACATTCTTACTCCAACCATATTCGACAGTTTTGGCGGCATACCACAGCCTGTCATCCTGGTTCTCCAGTTTGTCCAGCAAGGTTAAGTTACTGCGCCAGGGTATTTGTGCAACGGTGCGTTGCACTATTTCCTGGTCTGGCCATTGTTCAGCAAATGTGCGCATGTATTTGAGGTTGCGGGGTGAGAAACCATTAACTCCAGGGAAACGTTGTTTGAGATCATAAGAAAGCCGGTCGATTACCTTAGCCCCCCAGCCTTCGGTTTTTTGCTTTTGTAAGATAACACTGCCGATCTGCCAGTAGAGCTGGATCATTTGTCTGTTGGCTGTTAATACCGCCTTGGTTCGCCCCTGTTCAATACGTCGCGTATTATCAGAGCTCATAACCTAACCCCGCTAAATTCTTTTTAATTTCCGCTTCTAATTTATCACTTTCTGCAAACTGTGTTTTTAGTTGCGCGGTGAGGCGTGACATTTTTTCTGCGAAGGGTTCGCCGTCGTCTTCCTCCAAGGTCGCGCCGACATAACGACCGGGAGTGAGCACGTAGTCATGTTTTTGTATGCCTTCCAGGGTTACGCTGGCGCAGAAGCCGGGGATATTCTGATAGTAAATCCCCCCTACCCCCCCTTTTTCAAAGGGGGGAATTGAACTGTCTTTTTCCGCTACGGCAGTTTCACCTCCCCCTTTGGCAAAGGGGGATTGAGGGGGATTTGTCTGCCACGCATGATAGGTTTCGGTGACTTTGTTTAAATCATCTTGGGTGAAATCGCGCAGTACGCGGTCTTTCATATAGCCGAGATTGCGGGCGTCGATAAATAAAATTTCACCGCTGCGGTCGCGGAGTTTTTTTCCGCTGGCCGAAGTTCTTTGTTTTTTATTCTTGGTTAAAAACCAGATGCAGGCGGGAATTTGTGTATTGGTGAACAGTTGGCCGGGTAAGGCGACCATGCATTCGACCAGATCATTTTCAATCAGCGCTTTGCGTATCGCCCCTTCGTTGTTGGTGTTGGAGCTCATAGAACCATTGGCTAACAACAGGCCCATGCTGCCATTGGGTGCCAGGTGATAGAGCATGTGTTGCAACCAGGCGAAGTTGGCATTACCGGAGGGCGGCTTACCGTATAACCAGCGTGGGTCGTTATCGTCTACGCCGGCATCCCACTCTTTCATGTTAAACGGTGGGTTGGCCATGACGAAGTCGGCGCGCAGGTCTGGGTGCTGATCGTTGGTGTAGGTGTTGGCGGGTTCTTTACCAAAGTTAAAGTCGATGCCGCGTATGACCATGTTCATGGCGGCCAGTTGCCAGGTGGTGTGGTTGTATTCTTGCCCGTAGATGGAGACATCACCAATGCGGCCTTTATGTGCGGTGATAAAATGTTCTGACTGCACAAAGAAACCACCGGAGCCCATGGCGGGGTCGTAGACACGACCTTTAAAGGGTTCGAGCATTTGCACGATGAGGCTGACGATGGATTTAGGCGTGTAGAACTGCCCGCCCTTTTTACCTTCGGCCAGGGCAAACTGACCGAGGAAGTATTCATACACGTGGCCGAGGATGTCTTTGCTGCTGAGACTGTCGTGGCTGAAGGGTATGGTGGCGACCAGATCAATCAGCTCGCCGAGTTTGGCTTGGTCGATTTGTAACTGGGTGTAGCGTTTGTTGAGTACACCTTTGAGTTTGGGATTATCGTGTTCGATGGCTTCGAGGGCGTTATCGATGAGTTGGCCCACGGAGCGGATTTTTTTGGCGGCTTTGCCCTCGCCCACTTCGATTTCACCGGTGATAACGACTTTGTTCTGGTTTTGTAGAAATTCCCAACGGGCGACTTTAGGCACCCAAAAGACATTGGCTTCGGTGTAATAGTCGCGTTCTTCGAGTTCGTTGTTGATTTCGTCTTTGTACTCTTCGTTATCTAGCCCACCGAATTCTTCGGAATCGAGGAAGTATTCGTGCTCTGAATCTATGAACTGCTCTAGTAGCTCACGACGGCGTATATCAAACGAGTCACTAACGTATTTGAGGAAGATCATCCCTAATACGGTATGTTTATATTGTGAGGCATCAAGGGTGGAGCGCAGCTTGTCGGCACTAGTCCAGAGTTTTTTATCCAGGCTGTTTAAAAATTCTTGCTCTTCGTTGCTGGTCATTCATTAATTTCCGTGTAATTCTTGTTCGGAATAAAGTCATTTACTGCTTTATTGCTAGTTCTAAAGTCCAGTTTAATTCATATGTTTGACAGTACGCTATTTCTCAATAGTTTACCAATGCCCTCCATTTAGATGCACCGATGATGTTTAATTTCTCCCTTATAAATTGATTATTTATCAATCGACCTACTAATTTACTTTCCAAACAATTTATTCATTTCTACGATAATAATATTGCTCGTTTTTTGTTCTTCCACAACTCGCAACAAACTTAAACCCCAATGTTATAATCACCCAACTCTCAACTTAATAATTCCAACTTACCCAATGAACGTTAAAGAAATAGAAAGCAATCTGGTTGATTTGATCAACACATACCGAAAGCATTTGGCTTTTATTGATCTGTCACACATTGATGGCTTTTTTACTGCCTTGTGCTGTACTAAAGAAGTAATTAAACCTTCAGCCTGGATTCCTGCGTTGTGGCATAAAGACCGGGGTGAGCCTAATTGGGAATCCGATGAGGAGTTTAATCAATTTATTCAAACAATGATGGACTATTACAATTTGGTTGTAGGCTTAATTTCTCGAGATGATTATGCACCTGCGATTTATGAACGGCATGATGGAAAACCCGATTTAAACTTCTGGTGTTTCGGTTTTTTACATGGGGCGAAACTTTGGAATAGGAGTATTCTTACTACAGAAGAAGCAAAATTTGTTGATAAGCACATCGCCATTATTCAGAAGTTTTCTGAAAAGGGAAATGCGAAAATGTACAATGCGGCTTCTCAAGAAGAAGCGATGGAAATTTATAAAACGATTAAAACCAATGTTAAACTTGTATTTGATTATTTAGAAAAAAAGCGTACCCAAGAAAATAGCCCTATCTTACACTGATTCATTGATCCTCTATGGAACTTGATGACGGAGCCTAGGAAATATCAGTAACATTTACCTGCCAGGCAATTTCACGTATATTCACATCCCCTAGAATTTTAGTGTTGATCAACGATTATATGACCTCTATTTGTGGTATCGACTTTGGTACTTCCAACTCTGCTATTGGTATCGCTAAAAACGGATGCCCACAACTGCTTGCTTTGGAAAATGGAGAGTACACGTTGCCTAGTGCCCTATTTTTCAACTTTGATGATAAAACGACAAGCTTTGGGCGCGTTGCTATTGATGACTATATTGATGGTGAGCACGGTCGTTTTATGCGCTCTTTGAAAAGTATTTTGGGGACTTCACTCGCTAATCAGGAAACTCACATCAATCAACGGCAAATGAGTTATAGCGATATTATCGGTGAATTTATCGCTGAGATTAAGCGTCGTGCAGAGTCACAATTGAATGAGTCGCTGGATCGTGTTGTGATGGGTCGCCCGGTGCATTTTGTAGATAGTGATAAAAAAGCCGATGACAATGCACAGAACACTCTGGCTGATATCTGCAAAGCCGTAGGTTTTAAAGAGATCAAGTTTCAATTTGAACCTATTGCCGCCGCGTTAGATTACGAACAAAATCTGATGCAAGAAGAACTCTCTTTAATTATCGATATTGGAGGGGGTACTTCCGACTTCACTATTATTCGTCTTTCACCAGAAAACCGAAAAAAGATAAATCGTTATCAGGATATTCTCGCCACAACGGGTGTTCATGTCGGCGGTAACGATTTTGATCGTCGTTTCAATCTCGCTAAAACAATGCCAGCGCTTGGTATGCATAGTCTCATGAAAGGACCAAAACGTCTTGAGGTACCACCATCCCCTTATTATGATCTCGCCACCTGGCATCTGATTCACAATCAATACCAGCGAAGTAATATTCATAATATGGAATCTTTACGCATGCGCGCTGAACAGCCAGAACTCATTGCGCGGTTGATTAAATTACTTAAAAACCAGGATGGCCATCGTCTGATTGGCCGGATAGAAGCCTGTAAAATTGAGCTAGCTAGTATGACTGAGAGTCTATTGAATCTTGATTTTATTGAACAAGGATTCCAACTCAATTGCCAACGAGAAGAGTTTGATAATGCAACCACACGCGAGGTTGAGGCTATTACTAAAACCATCCAAGAAAGCTTAACTGTTGCCCAAATAAACGCCCAACAGATCAGCAGCGTTTTCCTTACGGGTGGTACTACTGGTTTACCTTCTATACGTAAAGTGGTTAAAGATGTTTTCCCCAGTTGTCAATTAGTTGAGGGGGATCGTTTTGGCAGTGTTGCCACGGGGTTAACACTAGATGCAATGAGACAATTTGTTTAAAGAGCATTAGCCGTTAGGATCTGTTACTAACGCTTAGCTCGCAAACTTTATCACTTAATCTCGCATTGCAGATTTAAACATATTGTCCTGCACACCAACCTGATGACCACGCCCATTGAAAATTATAGCCACCTAACCACCCGGTGACATCCAATACTTCTCCGATAAAAAATAATCCTTTCACGTCATTTGCTTCCATCGTTTTGGAGGATATTTGATTGCAATCAACACCACCCAAGGTAACTTCGGCAGTACGGTATCCTTCAGTCCCATTGGGTTTAATAATCCATTGGCGTAAATCATTTGCAACAATCGCTATCTGCTTGTGCGATATATCTGCAATGGACAACTCTAATAATTCTTGATTCACCAATGTTTCTACTACACGTTTTGGCAACATTTGTACGAGGAATGTTTTTAATTTCTTTTTCGTGTGGCTTTTATTCAAATCCATCAGTTCAGATAATAAGTCATGATCAGGTAGTAAATCGATCTTAATCTCTTCCCCTGGCTTCCAATAAGATGAAATCTGTAAAATTGCTGGCCCACTCAATCCTCGGTGGGTAAATAAAATATTCTCGCGAAAACTTATCCGTGAGTTACTCACAAGACTATCAATTGCAATACCGGAAAGTTCGACAAAACGATCTTTATCTTCCGGTTGTAAGGTGAAAGGAACTAAACCTGCCGACGTTGGAATAATATTAATAGCAAACTGCTCAGCGACTCGATACCCAAAGGGGGTGGCGCACATTTTTGGGATCGATAGTCCGCCGGTTGCAACAACCAACGAGTGACATTCAATAGTCTCATTGTTAGTTTTTACAACAAAGTGATTGTCGGCAAGTTGTTCAATTTTTTCCACTGATGTTTTTAACTGAACTTTAACCGAGACATTTTTGCACTCCTCTAGCAACATGTTGAGAATATCTTTTGCTGAATCATTACAAAAAAGCTGGCCATGATCTCTTTCATGATAAGGAATGTTATGCCGACACACCATATCAATAAAATCCCACTGCGTATAACGACTCAATCCTGACTTGCAAAAATGGGGATTACTTGATCTGAAATTTTCAGAACTGACATCATAGTTTGTGAAATTGCAACGCCCTCCACCCGACATCAATATTTTTTTACCGGCTTTATTTGCATGATCAATAACCAGCACTTTGCGGTTTCTTTTACCCGCCTCAATCGCGCACATCAAACCTGATGCACCGGCACCAATAATTAATACATCAACTTTTGTCATACTAAAAACACAATCCTGGCTTGAATCTGCACGGAGTTTAACAAAATAGAGAAGCCGTCTCTCGCTCAATTAAACCGCGAAAACCATGATAGATTTTCTGATAGGTCTCGCCAGGGCAGTGAGCTATGCTACGTCCGTCAATTTCACGAACAGGCAACAACTCCATTCCGGTACCTGTTAAAAAACATTCATCTGCGGTATAGATATCATAAGGCGTCAGTGAACACTCCAGCATTGTCAGCCCTAACTCTCTGGCAACATCGATCACAACACCCCGAGTGATACCTTCTAGCGCACCATCGATAGTAGGTGGAGTTTTTACAATATTATTTTTCACAATAAACACATTATCCGCAGAGCCTTCCGCAATCTTACCTTCATGATTGAGCATAATGGCTTCATCAGCATTAGCGTATTTTGCTTCCATCAATGCTTGAATATTATTCAGATAATTGAGTGATTTGATTCGTGGTTCAAGGCTGGAAGAAGGAGTGCGTCTGATGGATGCAACAATTAGCTTTGCGCCTTCTGCTTTTATTGAATCCTCCACTAACGCCAGCTCATCCGCAATGATAAAAACCGTTGGTGTGGAACAGTTAAACGGATTAATACCCAAACGGCCTTCACCTCGGGTGATTACCAACCGTATATAACCATCGGCAAGATGAAATGCTTCAATCACATCCGTAATCGCAATAGCTAACTGTTCGAGGGAAAATGGCATGTCCAAGGCTAGCGCTGCAGCAGAATCATGCAGACGTTGAAGATGGGATTCTAATCGAAATACCCGGTTATTGTAGAACCGAATGCCTTCAAACACACCATCACCATACAATACTCCATGATCAAATATAGAAACGGTCGCCTTTTCCCGGGGAACGATTTGTCCATTTAACCAGCAAACTGTCATTTTTTACTCCTCAATTACATTTAGCCCTGTTTAATGCCCGCAATCTTATCCATTTAGTGGCCACCATAACAGATACAGACTATTATCAATTCAACCATAACAGTTTTAGCATTATCGCCTATGTCTCAATATATCTATGAAAAGATCGCTCAAGAAATAAGCACTGCAATCCGCAAGGGTGTCTATTCTATCGGCGAAAAAATGCCCTCATTACGCTTCGTTAGTCAACACTATGGAGTAAGCTTATCGACAGCTATTCAGACATATCAAATGCTGGAAAATGAGGGGTATATCGAAGCACGTCCTAAATCGGGGTACTATGTTAAATCCTGGTTAGTTAACTATCATGCAGAACCGGGTCCGACGCAAAGTTCAAGTAAACCAGCAACTATTAATATTGGTCAACTCGCACTTTCTTTAATTGAAGAGTCACAATCAAAAAACTTAATAAAACTCGGTGCCGCAGTACCAGATCAATCCCTATTGCCGGTACGCGCACTCTCACGCACATTAGCAGCTGTCGCACGAAAATACAGCGATTTGCCTGCTGTTTATGAAACAGTCAAAGGCGTTTTACTGTTACGTCGCCAAATTGCGCGATTGATGCGGCAAGCTGGATGCAGCTGTTCACCGCAAGACATTATTATCACTAATGGCTGCCTGGAAGGATTAACGCTATCTCTCAAAGCCACAACCAAACCTGGTGAGACCGTTGCTGTAGAATCGCCAACCTATTTCGGCATTTTACAAGTTCTCGAATCATTGGGTTTAAATGCACTGGAAATTGCAACCCATTCAACTCACGGCATTGAACCCGATGCACTACAAAATGCGATAGAGAATACACAAATTTCCGCTTGTATACTCATGCCCAATTTTAGCAATCCACTCGGATCTCAAATGCCTGAAGCCAACAAAAAACGAGTAATAGAAATCACTCAAAATGCCAATATTCCCGTTATAGAAGATGATGTACACGGCGCACTGGGTTACCAACTCCCTCGTCCCAAGGCGTTAAAAGCATATGACAAGAATAATAATGTCATTCTCTGTTCTTCATTTTCCAAAACTATTGCACCTGGCTACCGAATTGGCTGGGTATTAACATCACGTTATACTCAACAAATTGAATATCACAAGTTTCTCGGCAATATCAGCACTGCGACCTTACCGCAATTTACATTTGCAGAGTTTCTCGCAAAAGGTGGCTTCCAACGTGCCGTCCAGAAATCGATAAAAATTTACCGCATACGTATGGAAAAAATGCGACGCATCATCAGTCAAAAGTTCCCCAAAGAAACACGAATATCAGATCCTAGCGGTGGTTTTGTCTTATGGGTGGAGTTACCTAAAACAATTGACTGTATGACGCTTTATGAAAAAGCGCTAAATAGAAATATCGCTATAAGCCCTGGCATTTTGTTCTCGCCCCGTACGGAGCATAAAAGTCATATCAGATTAAATTGTGCTGCAACAGATGAGGAGAAAATGGAATTTGCTTTAATAGTTCTGGGTGACTTGGTTTTTGAGATGCTGGAAAAATGACTTTTGAATTGCTAATTGTTAGTTATTGTGAAGTGGAATCGTCCCATTTATCTCTATGATGCCCCACTATTTGCTCGTTACTTGTTACTCGCTGATAGCTCAAATTCTTATAATTCTTTCAAGATACCTATTTATCAATTGATATTTTCCAAATCCTCTGAAAAATCCAAACTCTGACTAGAAGTTTTATGCAAGCTGGGTTACAGTAAAAGATAAAAAAAAGAATCATGTAACCTAAGTTACATTATAAATAACCAAATTAATAATTACCTATAAACAAACTCGTTGATTTTCTCGCTACGGAGGGGGAATTACGTATAACTACGGATAGACAATTATCTATAATTTAAGATTCCGATCAAATCACTGCACTATATAAAAAAGAAAAATAATAGCTATCTATTTTGAATACTGCTTACTATTTACTATAATTAACAAGCAGGAGGAAAGGGGTTATACCAAAAACATGTATGAAACGCATTTTAATTTGTCACGCAAACCATTTCGTCTTAGTCCAGACGTCAAGTTTTTTTACGCCAGTAAAATACATAAAAATGCACTCGCTTATTTAGAATATGGACTCGATCAGAATGAGGGTTTCTTAATTCTTACCGGTGACCCAGGCACTGGTAAAACGACACTTTTACACAAGATAGAACAGACGCTTTCTCGACAGTTCTGTATTGCTCGAGTTGATGTTTCTCCAGCAATGGAAACCCTGGAATTACTTCGGCTCATTGCGATATCATTTGGCATTAAGAATGTTCAAGATAGCGGTGAATCTGGTGTTGTGGATAAAATTAAAGAATTTCTTTCACTACATTTGCATTATAATCACCGAGCAATAATATTTGTTGATGAATGTCATCATTTATCTTACAAATCATTGGAAAGCCTGAGACTATTAACCAACATTCAACATCGGGAGTTGCCTATTATTCAATGTTTTCTCGTTGGTCAATCTTCATTCCGTGACCAAATTAGAGCGCCTGAACTCGAACAGCTAAGTCAACGAGTCATTGCGATTTGTCATCTTGAGACACTCTGCGAGCAGGAAACGATAGATTACATTAAGCATCGCTTAACAACAGCTGGGCATCCAGTGGCAAACCTCTTTAGTACTACTGCATCGAAAATTATCCATAAATTTACCTCAGGGAATCCACGTAGGATTAATCGGATTTGTGATCGAGCCCTACTCTACGCTTCAATTGAAGAAAATCAGCATATCGACAAAAGAATTATATGTGATGTCATTGAAGAATTATCCGCTGAAATGGAAATCGAATTTGATGTAAGTCTATACCGCTCAATGATTGAAAAAACAGAATATAAAGAGGTTGTTCCTGAGGCGACTAGCGTTATTTGCCAGGATACAAAACGTAGCTCTACACCAAACCTTAGACCTACAAAAGCCAAGGCTATAGCCTACCCTTTACTTGTCGATAAAGTGCCTTCGAATCTAATAGACGATGATAGTCATATTCTTTCAACAGAAAATATCACACAAGATACGAATATCGCATTGCAAACATATGAACCACAGCATGAAACGCAGCATGAAACGCAGGAAGTAAAACAACGCTCTTTTCGTCTACATTTAATAACAAGTATTGGAATTCTTTTTGTCGCCATACCCGCAATATTTATGGCTACATCTTCTCCCGATGAAATGGGATTGCCATGGAACACTTCATTTGATTTTTCTCCGAACACAGGCAACATTGCCAATAATAATGAGTTTAGCCCCCCTACACCTCTACAGACAATAAACCCATTACAGCAGATAGAAAATGAAACCGTTTTAAAAAGCAATGCCCCTAACATTGAGGAAGTGGACTTAAACAATAACAATAACAATAACAATCCGGATGTCGTTTCTTTTATCGATGATTCCCATGCTATCAATACAAATGAAAAGCAACTATTGGCGCTTAAAGAAGAAAATGACATTGAGTTTGTAATGGCTAATCAACTCGCCCCCCAAAAAGAATCTCGGATGAAAACAATCAAAGTTTCGTCTACTGAGTTTCCAGCATTACTTCCAAATGTCAATAAAGAGATACTGAAATCGCCTAACGCTGAAAAAACTCACGCTAAACCAATAAAATCCACTTCAAAACTCGCAACTTCACCTCGTCCAGATACAGAGCAGCATAAATTAGAAAAAATAACAAAAATAAGCTCGAAAGATATTAAAGTAGAGGGAGAAAAAACACTGCTGAAAATAGCCAAAAAATTACCCAGCAAAGAACTGGAACAAGTAGCAGTTAATAAGGCGGCGTTACCCGTAACAACGCCTATTAGTCAATCCGCTTCCTCCAAACAAGAGAAAAAGGTAAATGATTTTGAACCTGTCAATCTATACAAGGTCATTAATAAGTTTACAGGTGCTTATAAAGGTGGAGATATGAATAGCTTGTCCTCTGTACTCAGTAAAGACATTAAAACAGATGACAGTAACAATAGAGATTCACTGACAGCACAATACGAAAAACTCTTCAACATAACAGATGATCGTGAGCTCAAATTAATGAATGTTTCCTGGAAAACAGACACAGAAAAAGCAGCAGGTGAAGGACGATTTGAAGCAACAATATTGGAAAAAGGTCGCACTAAACCTCAAACCTATGCAGGAACGTTTACAATGAGTATAGAGATACGAAATACTCAACTTGCTATCACAGATATGCGTTATGCATATCAATAATTGGAAAACTAAGTTTTTCAAACAATCAACGTTTGATACCTTTTAAGATGATCAATAAACGATTCTATTACAATTATAAGACTCTCATCTTATTTTATTTATTTCTATTCTCTGTTTCATCTCCAGTTTTTGCTGTTATTGGATTGCCCGATAATACAACTCGATATGGCGCAGCATTAGGAGTATCTCAAATGAGTGTTACTGAGCCTGACGGGAGTAATCCAGACAAGGAACAAATGATCCCGTTAACCCTAATCGCTACAGATTGGCTGCCCTACGGAAATCGTTATTGGCTTGAATATGTCAATGGAAAAGCGGCATATGAGTCATCCGAAGTGATTGTTGGACAAAACGTCCACTACACTGCGCTAAGGGCAATCGTTCAACGACATATAAACGTCAGTAATCAAATAAAACCTTGGTTCGGGATAGGAGTGGTCGTTTCTCGCGCAACTTTTGAGACACGTCATACTAAAGCGGATGACGGCTTTTTGATTCAGAAGTTTGATGATCGTGTCAGTCATAGTCTGGGCCTTATAATAAATGCAACAATAGACTTCAAAATTGAGAAAAACTGGTACGCGGGATTTAAAGCAGAGCAAACATTCAATCCAAACGTGAGTGTAGATACCCGTGGCGCAGGATTATTTTTCCTCTATTTATATCCATAAAACTAAACAGAGTATGAAATTGATTATTCGACTGTTCGTTATTTTTTTTATTCTTCAACTTGTCGCGTGTGGTGCAGGAGTAGACTCTGTCAAACTACCGCCGGAACGTAAATCATCATCTGTCAGTGGTTTTATCCTTGGCGGTTCATTAACGAACGCAGAAATCAATATTTACTCATTTAACAATGGTAACAAGGGCGTGAAACTCGCGAATGGAACTATTGATGAAACGGGTTTTTTCGAGATCACTGTTAAAGGAAAAAGCCAGGTAATATTATTAGAAGCCACTGCTGGTACCTATACTGAGCCAGCGACGGGTGAAAAAATTTCTATGCAAGAAGATCAGGTAATGACGACGCTTGCTTATTATCAAACTGAGGAATCACTTAATACCCAAATCTCTGCTCTTACGCATTTAGCGGCATCGCACATAAAGTATCAAACGCGAAGCAAGCAAGATTTTTTCAATTCATTTGAAAATACCAGCCAGTCACTAAAGAATTTGTTTGAGGTTGATATTTTTAATTCTTTTACCAATGAATCGTCTAACGAGTCTAACAAGCCAGCAGCGATTGATGAAACTACCCTACATAAACAGTTTTTGTCTGCTATTTCCAGCCTGAGCTATTGGCTAGCACAACGAAATGGTTACGGTGATCAAAAAACAATAAATACCCTTGAATTAATTCGAGTTATGCACAACGACATAACAAGCGATGGGTTACTTGACGGATTGGGATTTAATGCAGACAACGAACTAATACAATTATTGATAGGGTCTATTGAGCTTAATGCAGACGTGTATCGAATGGGTATCGCTCAACACTTGTTGGCATATTCTCAGAACCCGCTAAATACAAGCGGGATAAGTAAACAAGAACTATTTCCAGTCGCTCAAACATTTGCAACCAGTCAACACCCTATATTTGGAACTGATGAATTAAAACCATTGTCGCTTATGGCTCCCGAACTTAGCTTTCAATATTTAACACCGAAAAGTGAGAAAGATAGCTTCAAACTGTCTGTTGATATAGTTAGCACTGTTGATATTGCCACTGCACTGTTTGATATCAATGGCAAGTCACTTGGCAGTGCAACATCAGCAAACCACCCGACACTTGAATTTAATTCCAACCAATATGAAGATGGGGAATATAATTTAGGCGTATTGGCAACTGATATTCTGGGTAATAAAACATACCTAACCATTCCAGTTGTATTTGATAGCATTTACCCAAGCAATGTAAGCGGCTATTCTTTCGATGGCAAATTTACCAATGCAAATATCACCATTTATACCTCTCGCAATGGCAAGAAAGGCGAATATCTTGCGAGTGGGAAAACTGATAAAAATGGCTTTTTTGAGATTAGTGTTAAAAGTCAAAACCAGGTGCTGCTAATAGAAGCCACAAATGGTACTTATCCAGAACCAATAACCGACGAACAAATTGACCTTCAGGATGGCCAAATCATCTCAACAACGGTTAACTATATCTCTGGTGATCCACTAACCACTCATCTTTCCCCATTAACTCATATTGCATCATCCCTTATTCAATTTAAATTGAGAAATGGGGAAACATTTTTAGAAGCAAAATCAAATGTAACAAAAATATTTCAAGAGATTTTTAATGTAGATGTGTTTTCTATTCCCTCATTGCTGACTAATGAAACAGAAATAGTCGAACCTCAACTCATCTCAAACGATGCAATGCATAATATCTATATGTCTACACTGTCAGGCTTTAGTTCTTGGTTTGCCGTGCAAAATGGACATCCAGATCAAAGTATTTTCAATACCGTTGAGCTTATCAAAATTATGTCAAAGGATATTATCGAGGATGGATTACTTGATGGCTTTGGCCTCGATGATAACAAACAAGCAATACAATTAGCCCTTGGAAGTGTCAAGCTTGATGCGAATGTCTATCGAATGGGCATCGCATTGTATATCATGGCATATCTAAATAGTGATAATAACAATAGTGCTTTAAGCGATACAGACTTATTGCCATTAGCAAAGGCAATATCGAAAAGCGAACATCCATTCTTTGGCTCCGCAAAAGTAGATACTGTTCCCGCTTTAGCGCCTATTCTTTCACACAGCTACCCCCAAACAATCAACATCGCAGGAGTATTTCGACTTACTGTCGGTGTTAGGAGTTTTGTTGACCTGGAAAGAATGGACATTTTTTTGGACGGTGTATTCATTGGACATATTAATACGCCGGATAAAGCTGAATTCACACTAGATTCAAAGAATTATTCAGATGGTGAACACGAAATAAAAGTCATCGTTACCGATGTGTTTGGGAATGAAGCTAATCTCACCATCCCTGTTATTTTCAATAATATTTTTCTTACGATAGACACACCGTTAATTACCAATCAGGAGAACCTGATTGTTGAAGGGAAATATTTTGGTGATATTGTGGCAATAAGTGTTGGTGATAATTCAATGACGATATCACCAGATGGGACCTGGTCTGGAGAGGTCTCTCTAAATTTAGGGGAAAATCCTTTACTGGTCAAGATTGAAGATTTTTCTGGTTATCAAGAAGAATTTACCTTCAACATGATTTTAGATCAAACGCCACCGATTGTTGAAACCGATGGCAAACACAGTATGACAAGGTTTTCTCTTTCAGACGGAAGTTACCTGGCAGGACAACTTGTGAATGAGAATAATCTTAGCCCCATTTATTTTGAAAGCGACAACTTAAGCCTTGACGGTTTATCAATTGACCGCACTATTCTGCAAGATAATGATATTCCATTTTTTGGATTTACACTTATTGATGCTCCCGATGGGGTTAACAATACGCCGCTGGCTGATTTATCCGTTGAAATGCGCTACTTTAAAGATGATGTTCAATTGGGTGATGCAAAAACCCTATCCGCAACTGGGAATGAATACCTCATCCCACTGGTTTCTGAGTTTTTACATAGTGACTGGCATCAAACTAAGCCTTCAGACACGCACTCTATCCAGATTACCGTCACTGATGTTGCAGGGAATACTCAAGTACAGAGCTTTTCATTTAATGCGGATATTTATGTGCCCGAATTGCAGATGGACGCCGTGAACGATATTGCTCAGGATATTTTTGCAAATACACTATTTGAGGCTAGAAGTGGACTCAACGAATTTGAGTTTGAAAGCACAGAGTATTCATTTACCAATACCACAGGAAGAAGTTTTTTTATAAAGCTACAAGATGACAATACTCATGAAGCAAAGAACTTTATTGATGAAAGAGTTCGTGAGCATTTGGTTAAAACAAAAACTGAAACAAAATGGCGCGCAAACCAAATTACCAATGCATTAATCACAAATACATGCCCTACTGCAACTGGCAATATGCAACCAATTACACAGATATACAATTACGAAAGTGGTAACTGGGGGGATCCTGTTTTACCAACAACACACCCTGAAGAAGTGTTCAATACCTATTCGGATGAATTACCTGACAATCCTCCAAGCTTAGATTGGTATGATATATCCGCAAAATTTGGAAATTCTCTTGCTGAAAAAAGAGAACCTAACATCGCTAAACAAACCACCTTAATCTATGAATATGATTATGTATTTGACTTGGATAGTTTAGCGTGGCCAGCGTATATACAAAACTGGCGTATTGAAAAAATTAACGGCAATACGACTGAAATTCTAGAAACCTGTCCATCAGTAAGTTTTATCGAGGAAAGTCTGCAATATACCAACGAATCCGTAGATACTTACCCCAAAAATGTTACAACAAGTTCTGAAAAAACTATGACTTTCTTAACAACAAAATTGAATGTTTTCGATACAGATTTCGATACAGATACTGCTTCAAAGATAGACCCCGTTCCAGAAACAGATTGGTACCACATACCTGCAGGTCATCGAATAGTAATCACCAAGGAAGTAAAAACACCGGCCCTTATAAATTATAATGACACTGATTTATTATTAGATGATGGTGATTTTAATAGTTACACACGTCACCGCTTGGACAACACACTCCGCTGGTCTATTAACAACTCCATCATCATTGAAACAACTTTCGATGCAGGCGAGGAGAATTTAAACTTAATGTCTCCGCGCTCACAAGATGTCGGTAATGGAACAGCAGTCTATGAATTACATCGTGACTAAAACCTACATCCTAAGCTGCTTCTCGATATTTCAGCAATTTAATAATAGAAGCGATTTGACAAAAATAAGCCACCTGAACAAGTAGCACAGGAAGCCATATAAAAGGGAAATGAAACACTGCGACATTTGGTTGATCCAATCCAAACTGTTGCAATCCAGGGTAAGGCATAGAGAGTACCGCATGCGATGTCACATTAATCAGTAATAACAAGGACACCATATTCCATATTAACAAACCCTTCCAAGACATTACCTTCCTATTGAAATAGAAATAAGCAACAATAGGTGCGGTAATACCCACTAGCACATCAAAATTCCTTCCATAGTACGTCATTACCTCGGAGATATAACCCGCCGTTGCTAAACTAGCCAACACAAAGACTTCCAATGGAAGACGAAATAGTTGAATATGTGTGAGTGACTTAAGAGATAACTGTTGAAAATAGACACTTCTCCAGTAAAGAGAAAATATAATAAGCATCGCTAATATTGGTGGTAAAAGCATCAATACAGCTCTAGGAGGCAACTCGAAAGATGCAAGGTAAAAACCCCCAATTGATAGTATGCTTTGACCTGCAATCCAAACCGCTAATCCAATCACTACTCCCCAGGCAAGTCGTTTACGACCGGATGAAAGCAAGGGTGAGAGAATCATTCGCAAAAAGAACAGAAATACCAATAGACAGAGTAAAATGAATGTAGCGGTAATTGATATAGGTAAATCTAATGACATATTCCACCTCTTATTGCATAGCAATTAATTGTCAGTAATTCTAATTCTCCCTTTCCCCTCCATCCAGGGCGATTTATGACAGAATATGGGTCAAAAAGGACAAAATAGAGCAATGAAAAAAGTGTTGGTTCTCGCTTTCAACAACTGTTTAACATCAAGTCTTATCGGTATTCTTGATGTTTTGGCGGTCAGCAATATGTTTAACAAAACAGAGGATGCAGCTCTAATGCCGCTGTTTGAGACAAAAATTGCTGCTATAGATATTGCTCCAGTTTCCAGCTTTAACGGATTACCCATCCAGCCAACAGTAACGATCGACCAAAATCCCTTTGCTGACATTATCATCGTCCCTCCAATAATGAGTGATTTCGAAAAAGTACTATCTGAAAACCAGGCCCTTATCCCCTGGATCAGATCACAACATCAAAAAGGAACAATCATCTGCTCTATTTGTACGGGTGTTTTTTTTCTTGCTGAAGCGGGACTGCTCAATAGAAAATATGCAACGACAAATCCTCTGATTAAAAATCTATTTTGCGCTCGATATCCATCAGTAAAATTAAACGTGGAAGAAATTCTTATTGATCTAGGTGGGATAATAACATCCGGGACCACTTACGCGTTTGTCGATTTGATTATTTATTTACTTGAAAAATATTTTGGCGCTGATATAGCTCGACAAACATCAAAACTTTTCCTTCATGATAAAAATCGTCGCTCCCAATCAACTTATTTGACGTCACCATTTAAGAGGAATCACCAAGATCAAGAAGTCCTCGCTATTCAAATTTGGTTAGATGAACATTACGATAAAAGTTTTTCAATAGCTTCTCTTGCAGATAAAAGCAACATGAGTTTGCGAAACTTTTTACGCAGATTTCAAGAAGCAACAGGAGAAACACCATCATCTTATATTCAATCATTACGTATTGAATCTGCCAAGAAAGCACTGGAAAATTCGAATATGAGTATCAGTGAAATTGTCTATGACATAGGTTACTCCGATCAAAAATCATTTGGTCGTTTATTTAAACGCCATACAAACCTGACACCTTCTGAATATAGGAAACGATTTTCCACTCGACAGTTGCAGCTTTAATGATAAAATCTGACAAGACGTTTACATATCCGTACATCATGAAAAAACGATTAGCTTTAAAAATTACGCTAACTGTCATCGCTCTTTTTTTATTCCTTGATAAAGTAAATGGTGAAGAATTCTCGTCGACAACATCTCCAGTATCACTAAGCAATTTATTTTACGACATCGACAGCACTTTCATTAACTCCTTTACTTACAACTATGGTTTAAATCACATTGTTGCCGTTGCAGGTTCATATCAGTTAGTTAACGAAGGTGTGGATTGGAAAGTCTACCAAACAAGCCATAACCACAAAGAAATATTATACGCAGGCTATCCCGGCGTGATAGTTGGTGGAATCCTTCCTATCGCACTACCCTACTACCTTTATCGTAGAGGTGTAGAGAGACACGACAAAAAATTGCAATGGACCTCACTTGCACTTGGCCAAGCTGCAATATTAGGTGTAGCAATATCCTCAAGCTACAAAGCAATAACAGGTAGACAATCACCTGAACCCTTCGAAGATGGAAAAACAAAAGATTTTAGCAATGATTTTAAATGGGGTTTTTTAGAAAGAGGTGTATTTGACGGCTGGCCGAGTGGCCATACAACTGTTGCATTTGCCATGGCAACAACCTACACCAATTTATACCCTGAAGATGTGTATTTGCGTTGGGCAGCCATGAGCTATGCTACATGGATAGGATTGAGTATATCAGTAAATATTCATTGGTTTTCTGATGCTTTTGCTGGCGCTTTTATGGGTTACGCTATCGGAAAATCTGTGGCAAGTCGCTTTAAAAAGAAAATCACTGCATCGGAGAAAAAGAATGAAATGCAATGGTCCGTTTATCCTGTGCAAAAGGGATTGGGGCTAACACTCATATTCTAGTATTATTTTTTGATGTTATTCAGCGTTATACTAATTTTACAAGCCTAATACCTCACTCCTACTCCTAAAGTGATCAACAGATGTAAGGTGGGATCCAGAGTAAAGCTCGGATCCCGCTTGCAGTATCTGGGGTATGTATTAACGGCGCCCACGGCCACCCGGCTTAGGCATCTCAAAGTTAACCTTTATTGACTTACCATTAAAGTCTTTACCATTCAGGCCAGCAATAGCAGCACGGGCCTCATGGCCTTCCATTTCGAGAAATGCAAAACCTTTACACTGTCCAGAAAAAACATCTCTCACCAGTTTAGTTGAGCGCACAGTGCCATATTCTGAAAATAAAGTCACAATGTCATTTTCAGTAGTGCTGGGTGGTAAATTGCCAACAAATAGTTTTTTCAAATTTCGCTCCCCTTTGGAGTATGGAGGATGTTATTGCTAATTAAGCAAAAAAAAGAACCCCGCCTAGGCGGGGTCTTTCACATCGGTTTTACCGATGAGGTCTAGCGTAGGTTTAGGCAGCAGTTACACTGGTCGCCTGTGGGCCTTTAGGACCATTCTCTACCTCGTAAGTGACCTTTTGACCTTCTGTCAGATTTTTAAAACCTGAACTCTGGATTGCGCTGAAATGTACAAATACATCTGCACCGCCATCATCTTGAGAAATAAAGCCAAAACCTTTAGATTCGTTAAACCACTTTACAGTACCTGTTGCCATAAACTTTTTACCTGAAATAATTTAAAAGATAGAGTGTCGCATACAGGTAATGAAACGGGGAATTTAGAGGGTAACACGGAAGGATCAACCAAAACTGCCAATAACAATAACTGTAGCTGTACATACTATAGGAGAAACTTTCCAATTTTGCCAGAAATATAATTTATATTTCCCCATTAATGGATAGATAACCATCAAAAACAGAGAAAATTTATAGAATTAATAAATTTAAAGCCCTCAATGATCAATACTCGTGATCAGCTTAGACTTGAGCGAATAAACATTAAGCAATTTACTGATAATTCGACCGCACACTGAGTTGATCATTATAGCTTTATCAAATGATTTTTGGTTAAATTGCAATCTATTCTGAATAATTATTCTCATTAAAATAGTTGAGCCTCAGAATTAGAATAAAATTTTTAATATTAATATTTCAAACGTTACATTGTCTCTAGGTAACTATTAAGTTCATCTAATTGAAACCATTTACCCCTTAGCATGACTCCTTTCAACGTTTTTATATTATGAATGTCTTCGAGAGGATTTTTATCGGACAAAATGAGATCAGCAACAAATCCTTGTTGAATTGATCCTCTTTTATTTTGTTCACCCAAAGCATAAGCAGCATTTATTGTCGCCATTTGTAATACTTTATCAGATGATATTCCAGCCACTTGAAGTAGCGACATTTCTTCATGTAACGATATCCCTGGGTAAACGAAAGGATTGCCAGCATCAGAACAAGCTACAACATTAACATTGTTTTTTACAAGATTCAGTAGAACGTGTTCTTGCACTTCCGCTATCATTTCAGGATGATTTTCTAGCAGAACCTTCACATTACTCCTCATCAAAGAAGCACCTTGATTTTCCATCCACTTATCGATCGAGCTTAAATATTTGCGATAAGGATGGTTAAGCAATTCTTTTTCTGCTCTCTCTTATAAGTAATTTGCTCGTTATATCTTTTATCCTGAGTTCAACCTAAAAAATAGTCTCGTAACCAGTTTGGCAGTACATAGAGATTGGTGATAGAAGGAGACTTATTTCAGCCTCACTATTTCATATAAAGAAGAGGCCAAATCAACTAGTGAAAACGGTATGAAAGAGCAAGCCCACCCTGAGCAGATCCGCCGCTAAAACCATAAGCCTGGTTTGATCGAATACTCCCCCAAAAATCTAACGACACTGACGACCAACTATAACCAAGGCCAAATTTTAATGCTGAACCAAGAATAATATCATTAATGGTCGATTGATTGGTTCGATTTTCTGTAGTGCGTTCAGCGTACAATCCTAATCCCCCGTATATTCGAAAACCTTTATCTCGAATATTCCAGCCGCCAATTAATGCGCTACGAGCGCCAATGGTAGAAAGCGATTCAAACTCAGTAAACGTTGATAAATCATATTCACTTTTTCCTATTGTAACTTTATCAGTATTTCCCCAGTAAAAAGCACCTTCAATTCCGAAATTATTATTAAAGTAATAAATTGCTGATATATCCAATCCATCCAGCTCTGCTTTTACATCGTTATCGCTTTTTCCGGACTCACGATATAAATAATAGATTACTGATGAAATCGTTAACGTAAGGCCATATTGATGATGGGTTTCCTCGTCACTTTTCTCTTTTTGACTTTTAATAGAGACAAAATCAGTATTAGAGCTTGAAGATTCGTCAGTAATATACTGTTCAATTTCCTCGCTTTTAAACTTATATATACGTCCAGCCTTGTTCTTGAGTGTTACTTCATTATTTTCAATATCCATAGTAATTATGGTGCCATGTATGCGGCTACCATCTTTCAGAACGAGTGTATTCGCCAATAACGCTGTTGAGTGAATACAAGTTAGGAGTAAAATTGCGAGGCAAGATTTCCTAGATATTAAATTTCGCATATTTTACACTACCTATTTTTTATTTATTATCATTCGTTAATGTTTACATCGGAAATTTGATTATGTGATCTAGTTTATCAGGTAAAAAGAAATATTCACCGTATCCATTGCTAGTCATAAGTAATTCCCACGGTTTAAAAACCCAAATAAACTGAAAACCCAACCGCAGTGGTTTTTACATTAAAGAACTGCCCAAAAGGTACAGTTCCGTGGTATGCCGTAAGCATTACTCTAACTCGGCGGTTTCCTGAGCCACGTTTACCGTATTCAAGTCCGGTTTTAAAATTAATATTACGATCATTGGATTCTGCATCTAGAAATTGAAAATCAACACCTGAAACAAAGCGTCCATTTAGAATGACTTTATCAATACTGTGATATTCTGAACCGAGCTGAAAACCAATGTTATTGACTTCTCTGGGTTCTACATGAAGAACATAAATACCACCACCAAGTAATCGCCATTCAGGCCATTCATATGATGCAACCAGATCTACCGCTTCAAGACTGAAATTAACACGCTCTACTTGTTTCTGACTCAATAGAAACTCATCGCCTAAGTGAGTACTTTGATGAAGAACACGAAACCGCCAGGAAAGTGGGCCATTACGATGTGTTCCAACTAAACCTATCGTATAGTCTGCATTAATTAGATCATTTGAGCTGCTATCAAGATTAAACTGAGCGTGTACCGCACCACCGAGGCTGATTTGCCAAAGTTTATGCTTCGTAATCTTCCAACGTCTAAGGCCAAAATGTTCGCCGTAAGAAACAATGGCAGCGGTGAAGTCTTTGATAGGGCCATTCGTATGAGCATGGCGAATACCAACTGAAAATTGTGGTTCCTTGGCATCTGCCATTATTGGAGTGAAAATCTCACCAATGGGGAAGTTAGTTTTACTAACACTCTCTTCACTCAATGCTATTGATGAAGTGAGTAACAAACAAAAAAACATAACTCGCATTAAAATAGACATG
The DNA here is from genome assembly GCA_945787715.1 of uncultured Ectothiorhodospiraceae bacterium. Lineage (GTDB taxonomy): Bacteria > Pseudomonadota > Gammaproteobacteria > S012-40 > S012-40 > CALZJE01. Next base: position 23,417 of record CALZJE010000058.1, read on the forward strand.
GTTTTTTCCAGAATATTGACAACTTTATGGTTTAACAATAATTCCAGTGATAAACAATTGTTAGAAATCTAGGTACTATTGTTATTTGATAAATTCACTATCAAGCTGATTCAACTGCTTTCTTGTATTAAGTGATGTTCTATTTACCATCATCACAGATGCCAAACCACGGTCAGGATAGAGCCTCATTTCACTACGAAAACCAGCCCCTCCTCCTTCTTTATAATAATATCTAACACCATTCGTATGCTCAATATGCCAACCCAATGTCATATCGATACTTTTTCCTGAATGTGTTTTTTGTTGTGAAAAAAGATAACGTTTTACTTTCCCTTCAAGTAATACTGATTTTTCAGATAACAAATCTTGTAGAATACGGCTAAATGCCTTAGCAGAACCTATAGCGCCGCCAAATGCAGGGCCATCTAGAATAGTGTTATTGATATGAAGCCAGTTGCCCTCGTATTCCCCCCACACATCCTCATCGAGAACAAAGTACTTAAGTAAATTCATAAACGAGTATTTTTTCAAATACCCTTTGGCGTGTTGTTTTCTATTGCTTACCTGAAACCCAATTTCATTTCGTGTTAAACCCAACGGTTCAAAGATATTTTTTGTTACGTATTCGTCATAATCTTGACCACTTACTGTTTCAACAATTTCCCCAAGCAACCAGTAGCCAATATTGGAATATCCGTATTCCTCTCCCGGCGAAGCATCAGGCTCTGGGTTATCTGCAAGAACTTGAGAGAGAGCCGCATTTTCATCAAAGTCATCGTGGTCACCTGCAAAATGAATCCATGTTAAAGGATTCGGATTTGGAATACCCGAGGTATGGCTTAGGAGTTGTCTGAGTGTGATTTCGGAATGATAGGGATGCTTTACATATTGGGATACTTGACTATTTAACTTTATTTTCCCACGCTCAACGAGTTGCAATATAGCAATAGCCGTTAGCGTTTTAGTCATAGAAAATGCCGCCATTGTATGCTCTAGGCTTAATGGTATTTTATTTTCAATATCAGCCAATCCAGCACGGTGCGCGAAAACGACAGCGTTTTTGTCCACAATAACATATTGAATGCCTGGATCATTAGCCGAGGATAGATCATCCAACAATTGCCTTACTTGTTCGTTTTTAGACACGATCTCTTCGGTTGATAATAATGTGGAAAAACTTATCAAGCTAACAAAAAATATTAACAATGTTTTCATTATTCTGCCCTGTTGATCGCCGAAAATATAATCGGTACAGGCCTAACCTGTTTTTCAGTATATCAATTTTAGAAATCACAAACAGTAACTTGATCGAGTTATAACGATTAATTATACATTGGATAATTCAATTGAAGACATGACTATCATCGCCAATGCTGCTGCGATGCATGCACCACTGAAAATATAAGCTGTTTTAACGGCTTTATCTCCCCCCACCTTTTTCCCTTCTCGCTCTAAATAAATGCGGCAAAGAGTGACACTACTAGCAAGGTACAAATACACACCGCCACCAACTAAGGCGAGATATGGCCAAAGAAAATTATCTAGCAACATTAATATGGCGGATAAAGGTAATATCCATGTAAAAAGGATATCGTTTATACAAGTTGCCTTGGTTTCAATGATGTAAAACGATGAGTCCATTTCATCTTCTGATTCAACAAGGCCATATTTTAATGCAAGCGTAGGGGAGATAATTACCAAGCTCTGGCCAAGCCAACAGATTAAACCTACAACAATTACAAACACAGCTACTACCGTGGCCATACTTTATATCTCCTGGAGTCCATCTTTATCATATTCACAATTGGTATATTGCATCAAAGTGAACCATAGTCCACAGGATATAAGTTAGACCTATAATAGCGCCGGCGGGAAACTCTACAATCCAACTCAATGTAATGTCGGGTTTCTCAAAACGTAAACTTGTTGCAGTAGTCATCACATTGGCCCACAACCACCAGAAGCTAACCAAAGCCAATAAGTAATACCCCCATCTAGGCGCTAAAAATAGCAATACAATCCCAAGAATATTTATTGGACAAGCAACAACGATATCGGCAAACGCGATACCATAGTGGGTTTTCTGCTGATGCCAGTCGTCTACCGTGCCATCAGTATTATTCATTGCCTTTCCTCGTAACACGGACACTTGCCAATAGCATAAAGGAACCATGTACAAACTCATCAGTATTACTACCAAATAGAAAATGGCTTGGCCCGTATAAAACTCTATTGTTGTTACGTTGATTTTCCCCGGTATTTCTGCACCAATCATTTGCCCAATTTCAACAACCGTATTGTCTCCGGACGGCAAGGAGGTGGCCACGCTAATGTGGCCTGTGTTCTGAGAAACTTGACGTTAACACATTCAGTATAGCTGATTCTGACTTCGATTTATTTACATCACATTCAAACATAGCAGTGTACTCTGTTGTCCCTACTAAATTGATAGGACGTAAGATAACTGAGTTAGGATGAATAAAATACAAAACGAACTACGAAATATTTTTAAGCGATTTTATAAAACAAAATTTCTCATTCAAATAACCAACGAATTCAATAAACCATTCTGATTCGCAGAATGGGCCATCTAGTCAGTTTGAGTTAATTTGAGTGACACTAGATCCGTTCTACCCTTCATACCTTTATTCTAAAATTGAACAAATGATTTTACTTGACTCAATTCAGCTGGAGAAGCTGGAAACATATATTGTGTAATTTCACTCGTAAACTCTCTAAATATATCGTCACAAAAATCGAACGAAATTGGGCGTAGTAACACTCTCTCTCCTCCAATTTCTACGATATTAAAATCGAAATTATTTTTAGTTTCCATTGAATTTATTTTTATGTGTGTTTGATGAAGATTTCAATAAATACTGACCAGTTTTGCCATTTAATTATGTTTTAGTTTTGTTTGCTTCAAGCTTTCTTTTATTATCATTCCTAACAAAACAATGGTTACTAATGTGACAATCGCCAGCGGAATATTACCTGCCATCATAAGAATAATAGCCGAGACTAAAAAGGTTAATGCAACAATTATGGCTCCAATGATTCTAACCTTGGAAATAGCTAACATAATTCCACCGATTAACTGAGCCGCACCATAAATAATTAAAATGGTATTGGTAAAACCAAACTTGCTGAAAAATCCAACATCTTGTGGCATTAGAATAACCTTTGTTATTCCCGATGACACAGCCAAGAATACCAATATTACTAAAATTATCTTGTAGAAATTTTTCATATTAATAGATTTCAACCTTCTTTATTTACAAGTTTTTATTTAATTCATCTTTAAGCTCTTGACCGACTGTGAATCTAACAGTTTTACATGCTGGTAGTGTGACTATCTTCTTTGTTTTGGGATCTTTCCCCTTTCGAGCTGCTCGTTTGCACACACTGAATGTGCCAAATCCTTTTAGAGTAACAGCTTCATCATTTGATAAGGACTCATGTAATACTTGTAATAGCGTGGTGAAATATTTTTCTGTTTCAGCTTTCGTTTTTTTCATCTTCTTTGCGGTTTTTAAAACTATATCTGCTTCGTTCATCAGAAATCCTTAGGGTATATGCTCAAACGAAATCGGCGGCGAAATCGGTGTCAGATCATTTATTGTGTATGATTTAATTGATCGTAAATGATTTATTTTCGACGTTAAAAATATCACGAAATGAGGTCCGATATTGATCTTTCTGAGTTTTCCCCCGTCAGTTTGCTGTTAGTACAAATCCTTCGAGGGAAATATAATTGATTTTATTTTTTCATATCATCCATACTTGTTCCTGAAAGCTGAGCCATTTTTAACACTCCATCTCCCATACATTCACGCATTCCTTTTGCCCAGTCGAGCGCTTCTTGCTTGGAATCCACATTTATGATTGTAAAACCGGGGATCATGTCTTTTCCTTCGATAAAGGGTCCATCGGAGACGGAAAAATCTCCCTGTTCTAGTTTGATGTGGGTAGTTGCTTGGGGAAGCTTCCCGGTTGCGACTATTTCTCCTGATTTAAAGGCCTCTTCCATAAATTTGCCCATTTTTGCCATACCCTCTGGGGAAGGAGGAGTCATTGGTGTTTCATCATTCATGGTGAAATAGATAAAAAATTGCATATTTTAGTCTTCCTTTGTGTGATTAATAAGCTAAGTTTTGATATGTGAAGCAATTTCCAACTTGTTGAATTTTTCTTTCACTAACTAATAGTCGAATGAGTGAGACCAAAAGGGACAGAAATTTGTTTTTATTTTAAAATTTCGGAAAGTTGGTTCTCTAAATACCACCGTTCCGGTTCCTGCCGGGTCAATTTGATCGCTTTTTGATAAGATTTAACAGCCTCATCCTTAAGACCAAGCCTTTTCGAAAAATCCGCTCGAACAGCAAAGATTAAATGATAGGAAGTAAGTTTGTCTTCTTCCAGTAGTTTATTAATGATAATTAGACCGGCCTTAGGGCTTTTTGCATCCCAACTGCTATTGCACGATTTAATTCCACAAAGGGTGATGGGGTGATAGATAGCAGCATGTCGTAATAGTCGACGATGAGATCCCATTGGGTATTTTGAACTGATTCTGCGACGGCGTGAACAGATGCAATTGCTGTTTGAATCGTATATGGCTCCAATCTGCCTGACATAATCGACTGCTCAATTAACAGCATTCCCTCTTGAATTAGGTTTTGATCCCAAAGGGTGCGGTCTTGATTTTCTAGCGGAATTGGATCTCCGTTTTCTGTTACCCGGGAACTTCTTCTGGATTCTTGCAATAACAGAAGTGCTAACAATCCCAAACTTTCAGGTGTCGGGATTAATTCAACAAGTTGACGGCACAAATAAACGGCTTCATCAGTCAGCTCTTTTCGTATGTGCGCTTCCCCCGAGCTTGCCGAATAACCTTCATTAAAAATAAGATAAATGACATGTAAAATAGCATTCATTCGACTTGAAATTTCGATTCTGGAAGGGATTTCGTACGGAATTTTCTTTTCTCTAATGAGTGCTTTGGCTCTAGAAATTCTTTTTTTTATTGCTTCAAAAGATACAAGGTAAGCACGACTGATCTCTTCCGTCGTCATTCCACAGACATCTCTGAGAGCAAGGGCTATTCGAGAATCTAAAGGTAATGCGGGATGGCAACAGAAAAAATTCAAGCGGAGTTGATCATCTTCCACTATATTTTCTTCTAAGACATGAGAGTCTTCATATATCCCATCATCAGGTAAAAAATTTTCTGCTAGGAGTTCTCTTCCATGTTTTAACCTTCTTATGGAATCTATCGCTTTAAATTTTCCTGTAGAAATTAACCAAGAATAGGGATTTTTCGGGATTCCCTCCTCTGGCCATTTTTCCAAAGCAATATTAAATGCTTCGTGTAAGGCCTCTTCAGCCAAATCAAGATCACCGAGTATTCGCACCAAACTCGCGAGAACCCGTCCGGATTCTGATTTGTAGATTGTTGCTATTTCTCTTTGTATGTTTCGCATAAACTTTAAAAAGGGCTAATTGACAAAAGACAATTAGAATATAAGGTGGGTATGAGCGAAATCCCAATATTTATCATGTTTAAACAATTCGAATGGGACGAATTCAAGTTGTATGTGCACCACCGCTCAGCGCTCTGGTCGCTTGAACTTTTTACGCGCATGCTCGACTTTGGTTCTAATCACACAGCCCGCAACGTGATCGTTAATTAATCCCATTGCTTGCATGAAGGCATATGCAGTTGTAGGTCCGACGAATTTCCAGCCGAGTTTTTTCAAATCCTTCGCAAGGGCAATCGATTCTGCTGATATTGATGCCGATTGTGGTTCTGCAAGTTGCTTTTTGTCAGGTTCGTATCGCCAGATAAAGGCTGCCAGCGAGCCATCCTGTTTTACGAGCTCCTGCGCCCGTTGTGCATTATTGATGACCGCTTCGATTTTACCGCGATGGCGGACGATGCCTTCATCCTTGAGCAGACGATTAATATCTCGCTGGCTGAAGCGCGCTATCTTATCGAAATCAAAATAATGGAACGCTACGCGAAAGTTCTCGCGCTTGGCGAGGATAGTGCGCCAGCTCAGTCCGGATTGAAAACTTTCCAGACTTAATTTCTCAAACAAGCAATGATCATCACTCACTGGGAAACCCCATTCAATATCGTGATAATCGAGAAACTCTGGTGCAGCACCGCACCAACGGCAGCGCAATTTACCATCGGTACCCTCCATCGTCGTGCTCATCAATCTACTCCTTGTATCAATATTGTGGGATGGTTACTAATGTTCACAGGCCCTAGCTGAGAAGAAACGCTAATCGCTCATCGGTTTTTGCTGGGGTGATTTCAATAATTTCCGCGCTTACTACATTTTCAGCAAAAAATGGATCATCGTTCACTCTGTTTTGAAGATCTGACAGCGAGGTATTGTGTGCCACAATCCCACCACCCAAATTAGGCTGAAGACTGCCAACTAACAAAAATACACCGTCATCAAAACCGCGTTTTATCCATTTATTGTGGCCTTCCATGAATTGGCTGGCTTTGCTTTTGTTGTCAGAAAATTTGAGTTGAACAATAAACATCAGATTTTTTCTCCTTCTTCTATAAATATAAATTTGGTGTTAGCCTGTATGCCGACATGGGAAAATGCGTTAGCTCGTCCCATGCTAGTTTTACACTTTACGCGTAGCACTTTCCTCGTACGGTCTAAGCCAGTCGCACATCCGCTTAACTTCCTGCTTAATAAATTTCTCATCGTGAAAGGCATTTGCCAGCGTGGCGACACCCTGACTGCGGGCGAGAATATGCATCGCCAGCTCGTCGGCGTCTGCCTTGCGGCCGAGCAGCGTGAATTGTCTCCGCAACCAGGTCCGAAACAGTGTAAATAGTTTGTTTGCCTCGGCTTGCGAGGCATGGTTTAGTTTCGCAAGCTCAGTGCACAGCGTGCCAACGGGGCAGCCGTGACGTTTTATTTTAACCCGGTTTCCGATCAGAATATGGATAAAACTCCGGATACGATCTGCAGGTTGTTGCCCTTCGATTTCCCACTTCTCCAATATTTTTTGGGTATTAGCCAGACGTACATTGATCACCGCATCCAGAATTTCATCCTTGGATTTGAAATGATAGTAAAAATTGCCACGCGATATTTGTACGGCATCGGCAATCTTTGAAAATGAGGTATGCTCAAAACCTTGTCGATAGAACAATTGGTCCGCAGCTTCAACAATGTGATCACGTGTTGTCTTGTTGCTCATGAAAAACACCTCTTAGGCATGGTGCAGCAGGGGTAGGACGGTAGTCCTACATAAAGCGTAGAATAGGATAATCATCCTATTCTGTCAAGGACCAAACAGAGTTCAGGAAAGATGCGTAGGTAAGCAAGATGTCCTGTGCCCACTTTTGACCCAGGCTGTGTGAAAACTCAAATATTTGTCTCTTCATAATAATAAAAACGTGCTCATTACCAATGAGATGACCTCGCAATTTTTAAATTCACCATGCACATCAATGTCTCGCACTATAAATTCGCGATCTACTGATCTTTCTAGGTTTAACCTGCCTGATTTGAAGTGCCGGTTGTTTGATGTGCAGATTCGTTGCTATGTAATTTTTGTGATGGTTGGGTTCTGACGCCTTTAAGTAGAAGCCATAGACATAGTGATACTTCTGCAATTAATGCGGGAAGCATAATGAACGGATAGTCTGCGGTTTCGTATCCAGGGAAAAGAAAAATGGCAAAGCAGTCCACCAGATAACTCACGGAGGCAAACGCCAGTAAAACTCCAAGCGCTTTTGGGAAATAGTCAGACCTATAGAACAGATAACTAAGAACAATGCAGTGAAAAGCGAAGAATGTTAATCCAATTGCGTATCCCGTACCGTGAGCATCAAGAAACAGGCTAACAAGAGCATGGATTTGATTGCTATCAAACGCTGTCAGATATTCGGCACCCCCCAACAGAATTAGCGCAAAGAAGTGATTAAGCAAGTTGATACCCAAGGTGGCGTCCATTGCCATTCTTGAAAGCGCCGCCCCCAGCGCTAGTGTCTGGTTCACCGGTTTGAGTAAGGCGTAAAAAACAACTGCCAGAGCAATGTCGCACAAAAGCATCATCAAGTCGCTGATAAAACCGATACGAAATAGCCCGTCATTTGCCATGATGTTGGTAGCGGTTAATGTGGCATTGCCGGTTACGATTAGGCTTGATCGAACATATAGCTCGCTGAAAAGGCCGCATATGATAATAAGTAGATAGAGGAAGCCAGCGACTCTGGCATAAGTTTTTGGCGAAAATTCTGTTGTATTTTCATGTGTCATGACTCGTCTCCAAGTGATTTAAATAAGATCGTTTTGTATTTTGATCATAGGTTCGAAAAGCACTGGATTCTTGATAGTTTGTGCTATTCTGGGATTTTTATTTATTCAGCACACCTAATATGGGTGGGGTTAAAAAATGCTAATAAATCATGTGCATATGCAGGAGCTTGTTGATCGGATAGAGGAAAACCTGGCCGAGGAGGTAAATATTATCAGGCTTGCTGATTTTTTTAACATGTCGCCTTGGCATTTCCAGCGAACCTTCAAAAGCCTAATCGGGGACACTTTGGGCGGCTATATTCGAGGCCGTCGTTTAACAAAGGCGGCACAATTATTACTCAACACCGATATGGGTATTATCGATGTTGCTTTTAGTGTTGGATTTAATTCCCACGAAGCTTTTACCCGGTCATTTAAGTCGTATTTTCAATGCTCGCCCAAGGTGTTCAGAAAAAACAAGCCATCAGTACTACTAGGGGAAAAGCCACTGTTGACGACTGAATTGTACGAACACCTGGCAAAAGGCATGCAGCAAGAACCGTTTATCGTTCAAAAAACAGAACAATATCTCGTAGGTTTTATAGCTGATATTCCTTCGCCATTTGTTTCGAATGAAAATTACTGCGATTTATTGTATCTTCCCTGGACGACTCTTCTGGAAAGGCAAAAGAATATAGGTAACCGCATATCTGGAACTTACTGTGGCTTAATGGTCAGCCCGACCGGTAATTTTGTCGAGGATTCTCTGATATATATCGCGGGTGTGGCAGTCACCTCACTTGATGACGTCCCATTGGATATGGTCTCACATTACTTTCCCGAACAACTTGTTGCCATGTTTGATGTTTTTGCTGGCACAGAAGACAACATCGCAAAAACAGTTGATTATATCTATGGCTATTGGTTACCAAATTCACCTTATACCAGAGGCAATGGCAGTGACTATGAACTGTTTGAAAATGTGACTAGCTTTGAAGATCCTAATCTTAAATCAAAATATGTTATTCCTATTGTGCCTAAGAAATGAAAACTGAGAACATGTCGCACATATTACTGAATTTATCAAACCGGGGTTCAGATCACAATTGTCTGAAGGTCCGCTATGGCGTAAGCAGACACCTCAAGCGTAATATTTCTTCTTGAAATGTTGAGGCAAATTGAATATCAGCAGCTAAATTCTACAACTAGAAACATAGCAAAGTACGCATCTAACTTGGTTTTTATGCAATTGTTGATGTTATGATTTTCCTATTGAATTCGGCATTGTTTACACAATAGATATTCAAAGCTTCAATTCTAGTACTATTAGGTAGTGACTAAATGAAAGCTATCTTCTTGATGAAATTTATTTCATTCATCGCATTATTATTTATTGTTAACACAATTGTTTTAGCGGATAGCAGTATTCGAACAGTTTCTCATTTTGGCGGCTTTTATGAAAATAGCAACAGCTGTGAGAGTTATGGTGTAGACGCACTTATTAATACTGATTCTTATGGGGTTGTAGCATATCTTGGTGTGAGTTTGAATAATATCAAGACAGATAAGGTCATTGATGGAGATAACCAAACAGATGTTAACACGGCTTTTTTCTTTGGTGGTGTTAAAGCAACACTGCCTATCTCGCCCTATTTGGAACTTGGTAAAGATTTGGGTGAATCCTTTATTAATGATGTAATTTCTGCTGATTTAGAAAATACTGATTATTACCTCAGTTTGGGTTTAACTACTTCACAAAAATATAACCTGGGCGCTTCAATATATTACAAACTCTATTCGTTTGGTTATTTTGATGGGGCTGATGAGCGACAGAGAATGTCTGTCAACTTGCCTGGATTAAGAATATTTTTTCGATTTAGATGATCTTGAGATAGTATCTACGCAAAAAATAATATGAGTTATAACAGTGCTAATATTAAAAGTTAAATGACCATTGGAGTGTTCCTTCTAGTGATTAAGTCAGCCAAGTTGCAGTTAATCGTTTTTTTAAATAACCGCATCTATCAAAGGGGTTTTAATCCAGCATTCGTTAGATTAAATCTACATATTTAATATTAATTCCATTCCTCTCTTTCTATTCTAGCCGTGTAAAGAATTATTATCCTAATTTGGCTAGTAATCAGTAGGTTGAAGATTATGAAAGACTTTAACCTGCCGATATAACAGATACTGTTTCTGGTGTTAACGCCAGTCCAACCCCGATCCTTAACCCATGAGCAGCATAATTTGTCATTTTTTGTGTGAATTCGGTGTATATGGAAAACATAGGTAACTTGTCTATTGTTCTCAGTCACATATATTCACCGTTAAATTATTCAAATAGCTGTTTACATCAGGAGCTTTGGCTAATTAACACTTTATGTTGTTGCGCTCGAGTAACTCTATGTGTTCATTTTTAAACTGTTCGTACAGTTATGTAGCAATTGTATATAAGAGACGGAAGCATAATAAATGATGAAAATTCAAAATCAGTTCTTTATCATCTTGCTAATGTATTTGGCTTTGACTTTGATGAGCACGAGTATGGCTGTAGCAGATTCATTTACAATACCGACCAACAAGTCCAGCATATTAGAAAATGGGATACATAAGGCTTTAAATAAGAGCAATATTTATCTTAATGATCAAGGTAATGCTATCTTTTCTGCAGAGCAAACAATTCCACGCCCCCAAAGCTATGTACCAATTTCTTTGAAACCAAATGACTCAGATCACTTACATTCTTTTGGAAGTTCGGTCGCAATATATGGAAACTACATAGCAGTTGGCACTTCCTCTGGTGTCGTTTATCTGTTCAAAAAGGAGAGTGATGGCCAGTGGAATCAAGTAGAAAAGCTTCTATTTTCTGATGCGGAAGCATCAACCATCAAAGTGCAAATATATAAGGATGTATTAGTAGTTGGCGTGATTGAGAAATTCCCTGTATATAAATATGAAACCGCTTTTTATATTTACGAGTTAAATGCTAATGACCAGTGGAGTCAGTCAACTAGATTGGCTGAAGGTTTTTCTAATACAGCTTTAGATGCATTTTCATTGCATGATAATAATCTGGTTATTGTTAATTACACGAGCGGGTTGGAAATTCATAACTATTTTAGAGTAAATATGGGCGTGTGGGGAAAGACACCTCCAACAATAGTTATGGAGCTGGATTATTATGAAGCGCACTATGTAAGTTTATTCAATGGTTCGTTAGCAGTAGTCTCCCAATATGATGGAATATTATATTTAATGAAAAAAAACGAAACCAATGAATGGGGAATTACTGAATATGTAGACATAGGTTCTTCAGATGGTTGTACATGGGTCGATGGCGTTCAAAATTATGGTGATACTATAATTGTTAAGTCCAAGAATAGATCATTTATATTACATGAAGTTAATGAAGGTACTTGGGATGTGATTCATGAAAGCGATTATTTTGGTTATGAATTGTGTGTGAATAACCCAAACACTAGTTTTTCTTACTTTATAGGAGACAGATTATTGTTTGGATATGGAGCTAATGCATTTATGGAGGAAATGACCGGAGATGTATGGTCTCGATCATGGACAGGCACATTACATAACTTACCTTTGTATCCAGAGGGAATATCTTTCTTTTCTAGTGCAATTTATGAAAACCAACTAGTGGTGGGACATGGGGCTGATTTTTGGAATGATAGAGATGGTGTTGTTACTTTACTTAATCTAGATTTTAGTGACTATGATGGAGACGGCATTCCAAATCTAATTGACTTATGTCCAGGTGGATTAGATAGTGTGAACGATTCGTTAACATATTATGAGTGTAATTCTGATCTCGATAGTGACGGAATTCCTAATGTCTATGAGAATAGTTATGGTCTAAACCCTTTGGATCCCACTGATGCTTTGTTAGATTCAGATAGTGATGGATTTAACAATCTCGAAGAGTTTTATGAAAGTACAGACTTGAATTCAGATGTAAGTCACCGGAAAGATACTGATCTATTATTCCGCAGCCATTTCTCTACAGAAACTCAAACTGTCTTCACGTTTGGGCTTAACCTCTCAGGTGAAGATAGCACGTTGATAATGTCAAATGGGGTTTATGGTAATTTTAATACAATTCAGTTTCTTTCTGTTCAAGAGAATGGAAGTCTTTTCCTTAATAATGAACTAAAAACACTAAATCATGGAGAGGATTTTTATAGGAATTTAGATACAGCTATTTCTGGTGATTTTGCGTTGATAGGGCATTCCAGTATGAACAATTTATATTCGGGATACACTGCCGGTGGTGTATATGTGTATGCTAAAGATGATTCTGGCGTTTGGAAACAGAAATCGATAATAAGAAAGATAACAGAGAGTGATAATTCAGTTGGTTATAATCCATTTGGCGTTCACGTAGCATTATCAAAAAATACAGCACTAATCTCAAATAGAAACGATGTATTTGTTTATCAATATTTTTTGGAGAAAGATGAATGGATAATTGACCAGAAGCTGCCTACTAGGCAAGATGCTGGTGGAAAAACCAGTGGGAGGGACTTGAAGGGTATTTTAGATGTGAGTCTAAGAGAGGACGTGGCGATTATTCATTTTGATCAATATAATGAGAATAGTCTCAATTTTTCTTCTGATCTAAAGTCAACAATTGTAATATACCAACGAAAAGGGGAAACTTGGCAGTTCGAAACAGTAATCGAAGCAGAAAGATGGTCAGATATTGATTATGAAAATGGTACTTTATATGTCGGGATGCCAAGCGCTAAGAAGGACAATGGTGAAGTTGTGCTATATAAAAAGCATGAACAAATTGGTTGGCAGAAAATAAGGATTATTGGGTCGCCCGACCGGCTTGCTAAAAGATTTGGCGTTCAATTAGATGTTCATGGAGATATGCTAGCGGTTTTAACAATGTATTCAACTTCTGTCTATCTTATGTCAATTGATAAAAATGGTAACGTAAATCAATGGGGAAGTGCAGCTTTAAGAAATACTCAATTGATTGGTAATATTTATCCTAGTCTCAAGATCTTGGGTGATCAGGTTTATGTTGGGGGTGGGTTTTATGATAGTTTAACTGATCATGTAGATCTGGGTAAAATAGTTAGTATAGAAATAAATAATCGAGATGAAGATGACGATAATATATTTGATTATTCTGATAACTGTATAAAGCAGGCTAATTCGGATCAAGCAAACTTTGACAGAGATAAATTTGGAGATTTATGTGATGAGGATGACGATAACGATGGAATCTTGGATGTAGATGATAGATATGATTTTGTTATTGGTTCCCTAGATGAAGATAGAGATTTTCTTACGGATGAATGGGAGCGAAGATATTTTTCAGATATAGCTCTTTACAATGGTGATAGTGACCCGGATGGTGATGGGTTGATAAATAGTCTTGAAATGAAGTACGGTTCTGATCCAAACTCTGAAGATACAGACAATGATGATATTCTTGATAGGGAAGAGATAGCCCATTTTTCTGATCCAACAAGGCGTGATGACTTACCTGAATTTCACAAACCTGATGTTCCATTTATAATTAAAGATAATAACGGCTACAGAACTTCCGAATTTTCAGATCCTGATATTGAAAAAGGTGACTATTTAGCTGCTATTGAATGGAATATATTTGGCGTTAAAAAATTAGTAGAGAAAAATACAAGGTCGCCAATATTTTTTACAATTCCCAAAGCTGTTGCTGATCCTGAAACAGGAAGAAGATGCTGTATCTATGCAACGCATATAGATAGCACTGGATTATTTGAGCAGTCGTTAGCTAGCTATATAGACTCGACAGGATATATAGACAGCAATGGAAATGGAATAGAAGATTCGATTGAAGTTAGCGAAGATTTATATTCTGATGTTAATAATGATCAACGAGATGATCGTGAACAATTAATGACAAGACTTTATGATCGTGAGACAAAAAATATGAGAGGTGTAATAATTGCCGGTTTTAAACCCGGTAATGTAAGTAGTTATGGGCAATCAGAATTGCCCGAAAAAATTAGGGAAAGACACGCTATTCTAGGAGATGTTTTCAGTGTTAGTAAATCCCATATTGTCACCTCTGATAAAGCAAGAGAATATACTTTTAAGTTCTATTATACAGAAGATATTCCGACTGATTATAGTTGGTATCAATACGATGAAATTAAAAGTAAACTAATATCGAGAAAAGAGCTTTCTTATATCAGTGGCAATATGGTGGTTGTAAAAATTGTTGATGGTGGTGAAGGTGATGTTGATGGGGTTCAAAATGGGCGTGTTGTACACTCGGGTGGACTTGCAATTGGGCTTAGTAACAACACAGGTTTTTTGGGATTAGGCGCTATGAGTTGGCCAATCTTATTTTTACTATTCTTGGTAAAATATAAAGGGAAAAAATAATCTTTTATTAACCATTGATTTTCATCAAGTATAACGTTGAATTTGCATAGTTTTCAGGTTGTGAATTTCAATATGTGTAATTGTTTATAGGTTTTTATTGAAGTAAATATGATGATTTTACTTAATCACTTCAGACTAAATATTAATCCATAATTTGCAATTCTCGTGTAAAAAATTTATCACGCATCAAGATTTTATATAACAAAGACAAACTTTCAATAAGACTCCTAAGTCGGTTAATAGTGTTATTATTGAATTTCAATAGATTCTCAGTCTTTAGAGGAGTGTGCAATGAACAATCAACCCGGAATACTCGCCCCTGTACCAAAACATGCCAGTTTCCTGTTGTTCAATTTCCAACCACAAACAGCCGACTTGTCGCAAGCGATGGAAGTATTGCTTGAACTGGTGGATGGTGAAGAATCCGTCGCAGGTTTTGGCCCTTCATTAGTACAAGCATTGGGTAAAGAAATTCCTGGTCTAAGACCTTTTCCTCCAATGGTTGGAAATGGGTTTGATATCCCTTCTACTCAACATGTATCCGGGTCAGTGTATCAGGGTCATATATGGGTCAGGCCTGCATAATTGCATAACTAAATATCTGGGTCAGGCCTGCATAATTGCATAATTAATTTAACTGTTCATTTAATAGTGCATTATTACATGCCTGACCCTCATGTAGACAACATCTGGACTTGCATTTATTATCTCTTCGTCAGAACTCCAAACAGGGGTTGCATCGAAATCTTAATTTCCAGCTCAATAATTTGCCTGCCAAATTTTTAATTTCCGCCCATCAGGCAGACTCAACAG
>CALZJE010000059.1 GCA_945787715.1 uncultured Ectothiorhodospiraceae bacterium
GGCCAACTGTTTGAGTTCTGTCGATATCTCCACATCATAGTGATACTTATCCAGTTTTCTTAGCGCTTCAGGTAAACGTTCAAACTCTTGCTCGGCATGTTGGCGTGCTTCCTTGATGTCTTTCGGTGCTTGCAAGCGTTTACCATTATGCATTACAGGATGAATGAGTGCTGTGCCAGAGTGCTCTTCATGATCGAGACAAACAATATCTCCCGTCATTTTCCCCACGCTATCATAAAACCGATAAACTTGTTTTCGCCCGGGCCAGTTGGCCTTGCCTTCGGAACGTTTGCGCCTAGCTATTCCTGCATATTCTTGAAGTTTGTAAGCACAATCCAGACATGGAACATCAGCAGAAGTATCCATACGTGTTCCTACACCAAAGCCATCAATAGGAACATTATTGTTATAACAGTTCTGCAACATAGTTTCATCTAGATTACCAGAGGAGAAGATGCTTATCTCATTCAGCCCACTAGCATCAAAAATCTTTCTCACACGTCGCGCGTGCTCAGCGATATCACCACTATCCAATCGCACTGCTTTAATAGTTATCCCCTGTTCTGCCAATCGTGGTGCAAGTCTCACCACTTTCTCCGCAGCAATTTCAGTATCGTAGGTGTCGATCAATAGCACCACGTTATTTGGCTGGGCTTGGGCAAAATTTTCGAAGGCTTCGTGCTCAAGTTCATGGGCCAGTACAAAAGAGTGCGCCATGGTACCGTAGATCGGTATTCCAAAAGCCGGTTCGGCCAGTACCGTTGAAGTGCCATCGAAACCAGCCAAGTAAGAGGCGCGGGCTGCCAATAGTGCTGCCTCACCACCATGGGCGCGACGCATTCCAAAATCTACCAATAGTTTGCCTGGCGCAGCTAATACACAACGTGCAGCTTTGGACGCTACCAATATTTGATAGTGCAACAGGTTAATGACACGGCTTTCCACCAACTGCGCTTCAGCAATAGGAGCGGTAATACGCAGGATAGGCTCATCGGTAAAAAATACCGTGCCCTCTGCCATGGCGTGAACGTGACCACTAAAGCGCAATTCAGCGAGGTACTCGATAAAGTCATCGCTGAACCGACCACAGCTTCTGAGATAATCTAGCTCTTCAATACTGAAACGCAAATTTTCCAAATACTGTAACACCTGCTCGAGTCCGGCAGACACTAGAAAACCACGCTCAGCGGGAAGTTTGCGAACAAAAAACTCGAATACAGCAACCTCGTTCATATCCTGATCGAGGTAGCCCTGTAACATGGTCAACTGATAGAGATCAGTTAATAAAGTGCTATCAATCGACTTCATACACTAAGCTCTGATAGTTCGATTAACTTTGCACCCTGCTCCGCCATCTCCTGCTTTGCTCGCTCGCCATCACCGTACTGAAGCTCAACAGCACGTATAGCATCAGTCAGTAGGTTGACTTGAAATCCAGCAGCGAGTGCATCCATTACGGTAGCTAAAACACAATAGTCTGTCGCCAAACCACCGACAAACAGCCGCGTGATTCCCGCAGCTTTCATCAACTCACTCAATCCAGTCCCCTGAAAAACGGAATAAGCATCCTCAGCTTGGTTAGCAGCTTTAGAAATGATGACGACTTGTGATGGTAGTTGTAATGCTTCGGCAAAACCGGCCCCAGGACTGTGCTGCACACAGTGAGGTGGCCACAATCCACCTTGCTCTTTAAAAGAGCAGTGATTGGCCGGATGCCAATCCCTGCTAGCATAAACAGGTAAGTGATTTACTGAAAATAAATTGAGATACGTATTTAAAACGGGTACCACCTCATCGCCGTGAGGCACTGCCAGAGTGCCGCCCGGTAAAAAATCGTTTTGTACATCAACTACAAGCAGTAAATCGCCCTGTTGCAGTTTTACTTTCTCGCCCATTACTTCAACCTTTAATACAGATTAATGGCTCCAATAAGAAAATTTTGCTGTTAATACATTAAAAAACTCACTACTCATTCTGAACATATGATTGAAACTAACCAAGACTGAATGTTGACGTTCACTGATGTAATAATATAAATCACAACTTATTAGTAGACCCATATTGTAGTAGATCCATATTGACAGTAGACCCATATTGAGCGCTCGTGAAATGTTAGGTTGTGAATCAGCGACCCGGCCCCATTCCACCGCCCTGTCTCATGTGGCCTCTTCTAATTGGTGGTTCGTCGGGCAGAACTAAGCCACGCTCCTTGGCTCTCTTTTTCATACGTTCATGATGTTCGTTGCGGATATTCTCTCGCTCTTCGGCAGTCCTGGCGTTTCGCATTTTAGTCCGAAATTCAACACGCTCTTGTGTGGTCATTAATTGACTACCGTAGATTTGTTTTTGTGTTTGAGCACCCTCCTGGATTTGTGTTTGGTCATCGGAGAATGCGAATCCGGAATAAATGCACGTTATAACAAATAAGACAGAGAACTTAATCAATCGTTTTTTCATGTGCTTCTCTTTTCAAATAGTAGCTTAGTAGCTTGCTAAATTCTGCTCATTTAGTCATCGAACAGTCTAAACAAACTCCTCCTCCTTGCTAGTCTGAACTTGCCTTTGAATAAATCTTTTATCCAGCCTACCCAACTTATCCATAATTCCTGTGTATTCCAGTTCAGACATAGGCAACATAGCCGCGCCAAAAAATCCCTGGCGACGCATCTCCATTGCTTTTTCCGAAACACGGTCTCGTACAGTATCCCAAAATGGATGAGCAAAAGCATCTACCGGCTCAGTAAACTTACCATTATGCATGGCAAAGGCGGCACAACTAACCACCGGTGGGCCATCAAAATAACTAATGCCAGAGTTTAGTTGCACTGGCATTAACGGCATTTGGTGTGAGCCACGCATGGCACCCGCTACCAAGGGAGCGATAGAATAAGGAGCCAGTATCTCGCCAGTAGCAGGAAAATCTTTCTGCACACGTATCAACATGACCGGATCATCTTTACCAGTATATTTCCCAGCAATATTATGTAACCGGGAAGTGGAAACCGCAGCTGCTTGTTTACCCGTGGCACGAGACCAAACAGACTCCACCACATATCGTTCCGCATCGCGCAATAGTGCCGCGATATCGTATAACTCTTCGGGCGCGTTAAGTTCAATAATTCGATCCCCTTCGGTGCAATTAACATCCATGATTACAAAGCGGAATCCCTGCGCCATCCCGGGCGCCAACATTAAGCCAGGGGTATTCATAGGATCTGCAAAAGCGAGATAGAGAGGTAAGTTATAAGCGCCAGGATCAGTTTTGTCTGCGGCAAAAAAGAGAAACGGTTCATTGGGGCGCTCTTCAAATTCCATCTCTGCAACCGCTGGCCCCATACCTCTAACATTACCTGAAAAAGCATCTTTCAACAGATCCTGTCCGGCACCGTAAAGTCCTTGTTGTTTTGCTGTCTCGGTTCCTTTGATAAAAGCATCCCAGGCGAGCTTATGGATCGCTGCATTTCCCACACCTCGCTGATGAGTCATAACAATAGCAACATCGTCACCCGTGTAGCTAATGTAACTATCCAGTAGTAGTTCTTCACCCTGCTTATGGATATGATCGTGTACCGCGGCGAGCAATTGTTGGGAGGGGCAGATATGACCACCGATAGAACCGATATCTGCTTTGATGACACTGAGTGTTAATTTCATGGGAGCACCTCCTGTCTGTTCGTCTAATCACCGTAAAGTCATTACAACTTGATACCCATTTTTAAAAACACCTACTTAAAAATATTAGACACAAAACGACATGTTATCAAGAAACCTTTCGCACAGAAGATTCACTCATCTCAAGATCTGCACCATTAAAGATAGCTTGTTTAGGTAAATCGTGATCAAACTTTAGTCCAATGGCTTTTGCGTTAGCGTAAACCACTCTAGCAGAAGCACAATATCTAATTGGGCGTGGATGGCCAGGCTTTACGAAATCAACCGTAATTTTTTCCCCTGCGTTTAGTTTTATTCCCGGATTCTGAATCCTTAAACCTTCGGAGCAAATCTCATCAGCATGAGCAATAATAACCATCTGCTCCAGCATAACTAATCGAACTACTAAAGTAATCGGGTAACGCTTATGTAATCGATGTTCCATCATTCCTCCTCTGCGCGACGGCACCTTGTCCATATACATACTCTTCAAAACTGAAAGCATTAATCAACTCAACACATAATGAATATTTTCGTCTATCAGTTAGATTATAGACCATGTCTTTTACCATTTTATGACAATATTGAACTGAGTGATCAGAAATCTGCTGAATGTTACTAATACTAGTTGATAACGTTTTTCAGGTATTTATTTGTTTGAACAAAAATTGCTTTGAACGTGCATTGATTGTAGACCGCCTTTTGTTATTTGCGCCCATTCAAAATAAAAACTGTGCTATATAATACATGTTATTTTATTACCGCAATGTAACTAAAGTTACTAATATTTATTTCGAACGTTGCGAGAAATCAATTATAAATAATAATGATCATAAGTGACTCTTATCGGTGAGAACTTCACTCAATTATGCTCAAGGAAAAAATGGCGTACGCATCTAATTGTGATTAAAGTGACATTTACAGGAATGTAAACGATAAAATACATCTGAAACAAACAATCGAGAACACCAAAAGCAGGCGCTTTGGGCGATGCAGGAGCAATTATTGTCGAATAATATAGTAAGTCTTCATTGGGTTGGCAATATTGGCAACAATAGCTACTTATAACAAAATTTAATTCCCGAGAAAATGGTATAAAATATTTTAGTTGAATGCAGACAATCGGATTAAATCTCGTCTATGTAACTCATGGTAGATCTTTGACAATGCATTCAACACACAACATATCACCACAATTCGAATCTGATTTATGATTGTATTTAAATAAGAATATTAGTCACCATGCTGCCTGTTCAACGAGAAACTTGTCTCATAAAAGATTCGCTCATTTTAATATTTGCATTGCCAACGAAATCTTGCATAGGTATGTCGTTCTCAACCGACAGTGCAATAGTTTTTAAATAAGAATAAACCACCAATGCAGAAGCACTAAAGCTAATTGGTCTTGGATGCACCGGCCTTATAAAACCAGTTGTAATTACCTCCCTTACATCTAATTCTATTCCTGGGTTTTGAATCCTCATGATCTCGGCGTTAATCTAATCAGCTTGAGCAATAGCCGCCTCCTGTCCACTTACTAACCAACCGAATCACTAACGTTATCGGATATCATTTTTGTAAGCCATGTGCTATTTTTTTTGCTTTTGGAGTGATAATGCTTTGTCAATATACTGTTCGAGTTGTATGTACTTAATTAATTCCGCACCTGAAGAGAAATTTTTCTGATCAACAAGATAACAAGCATTTTTGTTTAATGACACTTGGATACCAGGATTTGAAGGAACAGTCATCTGATGAGAATTCCCATTTGTTAACATTTTTCTACTCAGTGTTTGCTCCACTAAAAATTGCTTTGAATGCGCCATGATATCGAATCTCCTTTGTGTTATTTTTTCCATAAAATACTTATTTTCCATAAAACAACTATTTTCCATAAAACAACTACACAGTGGCTAATAATATACCTTGTCATATATTTAACGCTGTAACCAATGTAACTCAATCGACATATAAAGGAAATGGAAGAAAAGAAAATCTTTTACTGCAATAGTACTATTAATTCATTTTAATAACCCACCATATCATCTGGAAATATTTTCGTCTTTGCTTTCCTCTTTTAATTCTGCTTCTTGTTGTTTGAAGACATTTAAGCGCTACTCTGTTTTTAAATTTACATGAGTTTCGCCAAAGAGCACGGAAACATATCTATCATAAAAGAAGTAAAACTAATGCATTATTCAGTAGTATTTAGTTGTAAATTAATTTCGCCACTCATTCCATTTAGAATAATTCTAAAGTTTAAAACAACAACTAATAATCTAGCAAAGGTTTCCATATTGATTTATAGTGTGAACATAACAACATACATAATTAATTCGTGCCTTGTGGAGAGCAACAATGAGTCAGCAAGAAATTACCAGAAGACGCGATTGTGCATTTCCTAGATGTAGATGGAGATGTAATTCATGATTACAGATCTACTACGTTATTCATCATTTATTTCTAAAATTGATAAAAAAATACTTCAGACCATACAGCCAGCAATGACTCGTGAAAGATGGCCTCGCGGATACTATTTAACAACACATAACTCCCTTAACCAGCGATTTTATATCTTGCTTAGCGGGAGAGTAAAAATAGCAAAAAATCACTTAAACAATGGCAGAGAGCTAACACTATTTCTGCTTGGCCCTGGCGATGGATTTAACGTTATGGCGCTCATTGATAAAGGAGGGAAGAATTTTCAACTGACAACTTTGGATGAAGTTGAAGTCTTGTCGGCTCCGATAGATCAATGGAAGGAATGGATGGAACGTTATCCGGTGATACGTGAACTAATAGAAGAGTATGCTGCCTTTCACATTCAACAAGTAAGTGACTTAGCTTCCGAATTGGCGTTAGATAATACTATGACACGTCTGGTGCATTTATTGTTACGCCACTATGATATTCAACATATGTCATCAGCTTGCAACCTTATTAAAGGCCTTTCTCAAGAAGAGTTAGCACAACTAATTGGAACAGTGCGCCCAGTTGTAGGCCGTATGTTGAGCGAACTAAAACGTGCTGGTTTGATTGAAATTGCAAAAAACGGTGAATTGAGTGTGCTCGATAAGCAAGGTTTGTTGGAGATGGCCGAAAAGAACTTAATTACAGGGTCTGAACGCACTCTATAATAAAGGAGTGTAACCTCATAGCCTTATTAACAGCTAATTATTATTATTATTATTAAAATAATCATCCTATTCAATAAAACGAAAACAACATCTACGCAGTGCTGCCATAGGATCTACCTTTACTTCTTTGAAATTAGTATCACTGTTTATCACTAAATTCTCAGCAACCACAGTGTCACAAGAACCACAGTATCACAGGAGCCACAGCATCATTTGATTCACCCGTATAAGGTTAGTTTTGAAGTTGATTTCGCAATTAAACTCCTCGACGTACAAGCGAGTCTATCTAAAATAAGAAATAAACCTAACCTCTTTCGAATATATTATTCTTTCTTCTTCATGTTGATCAAACTCTCAAGTAGCTCCATTGGCAACGGAAAAACTATCGTATTAGATCGGTCTCCAGCAATCTCAGTTAACGTTTGTAAATAACGCAATTGCAACGCTTGTGGCTGCTTCGAGAGTGTATTTGCTGCTTCTAACAGTTTCACGGATGCTTGCATTTCTCCTTCCGCATGTATCACTTTAGCACGTCGTGCGCGTTCTGCTTCAGCTTGTTGTGCTATCGCACGGATCATACTTTCATCCAGGTCGACGTGTTTTATTTCTACATTGTTCACTTTAATCCCCCAGGCATCGGTTTGTTGATCTAGAATAGCCTGAATATCGGTGTTAAGCCGTTCTCGCTCTGCCAACATTTCGTCCAGCTCATGTTGACCCAATACAGATCTTAACGTCGTTTGTGCCAACTGGCTTGTGGCTTCGTAATAGTTTTCGACTTGTATAATCGCTCGTTCAGGATCAATTACACGGAAATAAACCACAGCATTTACTTTAACCGAAACGTTATCTCGAGAAATCACATCCTGACTGGGCACATCCATGACAATAGTACGCAGATCAACGCGTACCATCTCTTGAATAAATGGAATAATGATAATGAAACCAGGGCCCTTTACTTTCCAGAATCGCCCGAGCAAGAAAACCACCCCCCTCTCATACTCACGCAAAATCTTTATTGCACTGGCGAAAAATAGTATGACTAAAACTAAGATGGTAATAAATACGGTCTCTGTCGTGAATGAATATTCCATGATCACTTCTCCTCTATTTGAGCAGCTGATGTTGCAACTGGCTCTATTGGAGCCACTTTAAGCGTAATACCGTTAACATCAATCACTTTTACCTGCTGATTTTTTTGTAGCGCCGTTTCACTAAGCGCACGCCAATTTTCCCCATGAATCGAAACCAATCCTTCGTGATCGAAGTCATTTAATACTATTGCTTCTTTGCCAAAAAGTTCTTCCATTCCACTAACGACTGGTCTTTGTCGTGCTTTTAATGCCAGACTAATAATAAATATAAGGATTAATACGCTTATCACAGTGAAACTAATGATTACAGCAATATTAATCCCGAACCCTGGTGCATCAGTATCCATTAGAATAATTGAGCCAAATACGAAGGCGATTATTCCTCCAATACCGAGCATACCGAAACTTGGTTCAAATGCTTCACCAACCATAAGTGCAATACCTAAAAATATGAGCCCCATACCTGCATAATTAATGGGTAACATTTGAAATGCATATAATGCGAGTATCAAAGCAATCGCCCCAATGGTACCTGGTACGATTGCGCCTGGGTTATAAAACTCCAAAATCAAACCATAAATACCAATTAACATGAGAATATAAGCGACATTGGGATTGGTAATTACACTGAGCAGATTGCTACGCCAGTCCGGCTTAATTATCTCTTGTAGCGCTCCATCAGTGTTTAACGTTCGCTTTATTCCCTGAACAACAACTTCGCGTCCATCTAACTGCTTCAACAGATCTTTCATATCTGTAGCAATCAAATCGATGACATTTTCTTTTAAAGCTTCATTGGCAGGTAAACTTGCGGCTTCACGTACTGCTTTCTCAGCCCATTGCTGATTTCGCCCATGCAGTTGTGCGAGGCCTTTAATATAAGCAGCGGCATCATTAATTGTTTTCTGCTTCTCGGCATCCTCACCCACCGCTTCAGGTTTTTCTTTATCTTTCTTTTTACCGATATCTGTTGGCGTTGGTATACCCCCTATCTGAACCGGTGTAGCAGCACCCAGGTTTGTTCCGGGTGCCATAGCAGCAACATGACTTGCGTACAGTATATAAGTGCCCGCGCTGGCAGCACGCGCTCCGCTGGGTGAAACATAACTAACAATGGGTACTGCAGACGTGGTGATATTTTTTATGATGGATCGCATAGCCAGATCCAATCCTCCTGGTGTATCCATTCGAATCACCACCAACTCGACATTTCGACTGTTAGCTGTTTCCAACGCACGTTCGATATAATCATGCGTTGCTGGGCCGATCACACCATCAATGTTAAGCAGTACAACTTGTGGATTTCCCTGCACAATAGCGTTGGAGCTTACGAGATAAGTAATGGCATACAAGGTAATAAAAATGAAGAACAATTTTTTCAATTTCAACATTGGATAGTCCTTCTAGTATAATTAAGCTAAATCCGGCTCCCCACAATGCCTTTTGATAAACTCCCGGCTGCGATCACGCAAGTCGATTGCTACCTTCCAGTGGTTGTCTTCCTTTTCAGTATCTTGTGGCAAGAGTGCAGGTCCTATTTCAATATTGATGGCACCGTGATGTGGAAATTTCGATTCTGAACGTAAAATGGAACGTGTGCCTCGTATTGCGATAGGTATAACCGGTACACATGCTTGTTCTGCAACCACAAATGCACCTAAGTGAAATGGCATTAAACCTGGGACGCGGGTAAAAGTGCCCTCAGCATAAAAAAGTAGTGGTTGTCCGTTTTTTAACATATTAACTAAATGTTGAATCTCCCGAGTACTTTGGTCTATATCAAAGCGTTCAACAAAAACGGTATTTATACCAATTAATGGTTTCCGAGTAGTGATACTTTGGGCCAACTCTGCCTTGGCAACAAAACTAAAAATAGCTGGAAGTTTGCTCACTAACGCATAACTATCTAGATAACTTGAATGATTAGCCACTATCACATAAGGTTTTCCATCTTGTGGAATATTCTTTGCTCCTTTAATAGTAATAGTAGTCGCTGTGGCTTTTGCAAGCAAATTAGTACAGCTGCGCATAATGGCCCAACGCCATTTCAAACTCGGCAGAAAAGCTGTAGCAAACCAGACAATGGGTGCCAACAAGTAGAATACAGACCAACTATAAACTGAGAAAGCGACAGTTTTAAGATACCGAAGAGACCGTTTAAGCTGTGGCACTATACTGGAAATAGATAATCGAAGAATTTGCAACGGAACACTTGCTTGAGCTTTACCCAGTTTCCCCTGCTCATACATTTCCCGACTTGCCGCTCTGCGAAGTTTTCCACTTGATGTTTTTAATACACTATTTGGTGGTGCCAATACGATCTCATCTGGTGGAGCACCTATCAAATCTGTCGCTAATGAGTTAATGTCATCATGTAATTCCTGTAATTTCGTTGAGTCATGAACTCGGGTTTCTGCCATTATTATTAATCGCTCTGTACCAGTCTTTTTATCTTCACTACCAAAGATAACAACTCGCCCGGCTCTGATTCCAGTAATGTTTCCAACCGCCATTTCAAGTTCATGTGGATATATGTTACGACCCGCACGAATAATAATATCTTTGGTACGTCCTGTTATATAGACTTCACCATTGGCAATATAAGCAAGATCACCAGAGTCCAGCCATTCATCATAAAAAAGTGTTTGATTTTTTTCAGGATTACGATAATAACCACTGGTGCAGGAAGGCCCTTTAAACTGCAGTCGTCCTTCAACACGTTCAGGTAATTCGTGCCCTGCCTGATCAATCACTCTAATCTCATGGTCTGGTAATGGAGGCCCGCTGGAGACGAAGCGTAACGCCCGACTATCCTCAAACTTTGTCGGCGTTGCATGTGCAGATTGCATAAATGATTCACGATTGATGGCGTCGAGGACAACACCTCGATCAAGAGGAGGAAATGCTAAGCCAACAGTTGATTCGGCCAATCCGTAGACAGGCATCATGGATTTTGGTGAGAAACCATATTTTGAGTAATATTCAGTGAAATTCTCAAGTGTATCCGGGCTTACTGGTTCAGCTCCATTAAACGCACAACGCCATGAACTAAGATTCAGATTTTTTAGTTCATCACCCTTTAATCGTTTTAAACAAAATTCAAATCCAAAGTTAGGAGATGCTGAAAGCGTTCCATGATAATGATGAATAGCCCACAACCAACGCTCAGGCCTGACCAAAAAACTCAACGGTGACATATTGACAAACAATGCTGCATAATAAAGACTGCCTAACCACGCTCCAATCAATCCCATATCATGATAAAGAGGTAACCAGCTAACAAATACATCTTGAGGACTGGCATTGACGACTTGCCCCATAGCTCGAATATTTGCTAACAGATTTTCATGAGTTAACACAACACCTTTCGGGCTACCAGTACTGCCAGATGTATACTGTAAAAACGCAATGTCTTGTGCGTTTATTGATAATGGCACCAATTCAGCGTTTTCCGAATCAAGGTCATAAACTGTGACAATATGCGCTAGATTGGGAACTTGAGATTTTAGCAACTGCGCAACGCGTTTCGCTTCGGGTAACGTAATAAGTATAGTCGTAAGACAATTACTTAATATCCCGACATGTCTATGCAAATGATCTTCGAGTTGAGAAGGCCGTGCGGGTGGGTAAATCGGTACAGGAATACCACCCGCGTAAAGAATACCAAAAAAACTATAAAAATAATCTGGACTACTCGGCAGCATAATAGCAACAGTTTCTCCTTGCGTTATTCCTCGTTGCTGCAAACCAGCAGCAACAATTTCCGCGCTATTCTTTAGCTGTCTGTAGCTAATAACTTCACCCTCACCTTCGTCTTGATAAATCTGTATATGTGGACGATCAGGGTGATTCAATACATGCCAGTTTAAAACCTCGATTAAAGTTTGTGCCTCATTAGGCGCAGCACTGGCCACCCCCAATTTTCGTAAACGAATATTAAATTGGGAAGAATCAACACTACGCCTGCTTGCCCCTGCCAGAACGCGGAGTAAATCTCTAGCAGTTTCTGCCTCAGTAAAAGTGCGCTCCGGCAATATCAGCTTGAATCTTTTTTCGACACGAGAGATTAATTCTATACGCGCCAAACTATCCAGGCCTAATTTTTTATCAAAACTACTATCTAACGTAACGGGTTCTCGCAACTTATGATGCGGGTGAACTTCTTTTACCAGAGCTTCTATCTCATCTAGAAGATCATCCACTATTTTAGTTGTCGCTTCCTTAGTACTGACAGATGTCATTTGACGGTTCCTTGGCCTTTGAAGAACAATCGGATTTGAGTTTATACCAATAAAAATCTAACCTGAACAAATTACTGGCATTTTTTTATAAAAAACAGCCCTGCTAGCAGATAAAATACAAGCGCCATAATTATTATTGTAGTAAAACCATAATTAAGAGCAACTAAAGTTGCGGCGATAGCACTAACGACTGATGCACAACCATTGATTCCCCATGCCCAAGCTATAGTTTCTGGAGAAATCTTTGCCAGCAGGTTTAACCCTAGGGGAAAAGGCATTCCCATGAAAAACGCCAACGGAAATATTAGTAATAACGATAATACAACTTTAACAATATCATTGGCGCTAATAAACCAATGAAAAATATTTGATAAAAATATCAGGTAAAACACGGCACAAATACATATACCAGCAATAGCTATTTTTATCGCTTTCGGCATAGTCCATTTTCTCGAATATGCACTACCCATTCCTGCAAATAATAAAAATCCTGTCAGCACAACAGCGATAGCGTAAGTTGGATGACTTAAGAACAGGATAAATTTCTGGATAAATGCAATTTCCACGAACATAAATGCAGCACCCAAAAGGATGAAATAGCTAATCACGAATGTATTAAAATGATTTTCTCTTGCTTGTTTATTCTGTTTTCTGTCATAAATCCACACTGGTAATAAAATAAATATCAGACTTAACAATAGAGCTTGTAATAGAGTAATTACTAAAATAATACTACCCCATTCTATCAACGGTAACCCCTGTCCCGCTGGTAAGCTAATTATTTCTGGTAAAAATTGCCACTTTAGAAAATTAAAGAAATAGGGTTTGTCATCGGTAGCAGGCTTTAAATTATATTTATAGTCATCGAAATATTGCTCAGCGTTTGAAGATAACAGTGCCCTGGCGCCATCAAAATAGTAGCGCTCAGGCAACACATTGTATAGATTCGTTTCCTCACTGCTTATAGCCGGATAATAGGCCAAATCAAACGAACGTTTTTTACAAAACGCCAATATTTTCTGAATCTCATTGTCACTCAATGGAACTCTTTTAATGACTAGTGTTGCCGTATTCCAACTGCGTATAAGTGCTATGTGTTGTTCCGGATTGGAAACACCAAGATCTAATAAAGCCTGCTTGGCAGTGGCTAACAATTTAAGCGTATCTCGTGGAGGCAGTTTAATCCAGCGAGTTAAGGACAAAACACCGTCATCAGTCAAGCGTTGCAAATACAGTGTTATCGCTTCCACGGTATATAAATAACTTTCGTTAAGTGCATATAGACCTGCCGACGACGCGGCAAAAGAATCCATTAACGCCATTTGAATCAGATCGTAACGCTGAGTTGTCGATGCTAAAAAACCACGCGCCTCTGCAGTATGAAGCTGAACATTGTTTTGATTGTAGATATCACCAGAAAAAATCGAATATTCATTTTTTACTAGCGCCACTACCTGCTCATTTAACTCCACTGCATCGATGTTATTCGCTTGATGATACATTGCTTGTAATACATCAGCGCCACCTCCAGCACCAAGTATCAATACATTTGGCGTATGCAGAACATGGTATGGTAGAGCTGATGTTGTGTTTGCCAGATAACTTAATGTTGAAATATCGCCCTTAAACTGAGTAATCACAGACATTCCATCACCATCGGAGAACAATGCTATCTGTTGCGGAGGTTCAAGTGGATTTGTCAGCGATAAACCAGGCACGTGTCGGAAAGGGATAGTCGGACTTTCCACAACAGATAACAAACCCATTGGCCCGTTTTTTTCGCTAACCACTTTTGTATCTGTTATTTGCAGAGTTTGACTTAATGGTTTGTATTCTGATGGATTTAACGCTAACCACGAGTTCGGCAGCAGCCAAGGAACAATAATTGTCACAAGTGCAAGTGTTATCACTTTCGGATTCAATTTCTGATTAATAGTCGCGAGTATCACCGCCACTCCCCCGGCTGAAGCAATTATTCGCAAAATATCTGAAGGGAAAAACCAATAGATAATAATCACGACTACTAATGCACCTGTTGCTGCGCCCTGCAAGTCAGCAGCATAAATTCGGTTGATCTTGTTTTTATAACAAAGAAAGACAAGCCCAATACAATTGGCTGAAAAAAAGAAAGGCAAAATAAGCAATAAATAGATCAACAACAACCAAAGCCATTGTGATCGATCCCAGAACAACTCCAATGGATTAAACGGAATTTGCTGAGCCATCAGAAAACAGCCAATACTACTTATTGCAAACAGAAAAATATTGGCAGTAAGACTATAACTAACATACGCTTTGAGTCTATTCTGAAACACCATTAAAAAAGAACCACTGGCGCCATATCCTAACAGAGCGATACTGATTATCATGTACGCAAAGTGATGCCATTGAATAATGGAGAATAAACGTGTTAGTAAAACTTCATAAGCGAGTGTAATTGCTGAAATCAAGAAGATTGCTAGCAGTGGAGGAGTGTTAATGCTACGGCCCTGGAGCCACATATCAGCTAGTGTGCACCCGTTAATGGAACAAAGGAAACAGGTAAGACCTGGCGAGTTCTTACTGTACCGTCTGATGATTTCTCAACCAGCATTAGTTGTTGAGTAAGAAATTGACTGCCAACAGGTATAACCATTATACCACCCGGTTTTAACTGATTGACTAGTGGAGGCGGTACATGAGTCGCTGCGGCGGTGACCACTATTGCATCAAATGGGGCTTCGTCCTCCCAGCCATAATAACCATCTGCCATCCGCACTTGAACGTTATCATAATTTAAACGAGACAAGCGAAGCCGAGCCTGTTTTGCAAGTGGTTCTATAATTTCTATGCTGAAAACTGATTTCGTTAGCACAGAAAGAATGGCAGCCTGATATCCCGATCCTGTCCCTATTTCCAATATTTTATCAGTTGCATCCACATTCAGCAGCTCAGTCATTATGGCAACAATATAGGGTTGAGATATGGTTTGACCATATCCAATACGCAACGGCCTGTTTTCGTAAGCATACTTTTCGTCACCAGGGCGAACAAACTTATGACGAGGAACTTTATCCAGGGCATCTACAACCCGAGAGTTTAGACTATCTTTTCCTGTTAAAAACCCCGTTCTTTTCACATCCAATTGGATTTCGGTTAACAGTTTTTTACGCGCTGAAGAAAAGTCATCAGCGCACGCAGAAGAAAAAATAAACAGAGACAAAACAATTATTGTTATGACTCTGTCGAGATAAAATAAATGTATCACCTTTGCACTCTGTTAAATCTGGAAAAGTATGGTGTTGGTGTTATTTGTAATGATTGTTCTGCAAATAATAAAATTGATTACTGTCTAACCACCTGATAATCCCGGTGCAACAAAGATTAAAATCACTAATAACACAATAGCTAATACCAGAACTATTTTATGATGTGTTTGAATAATCACGATAACCTCTTGGGATACATTAGCTGTTAATATCAGTATTGTTTATATATAAACAATATAAGCTGGTGTTTAAGCTAGTATAACTTTACGAGTGCTCAACTACCTTTTCAGCTTCCCTCATAAGCATAGAATCAATCATACTTTCTGCTTCATACCAGTCTTGATCTGTTCCCTCCGGACTAAACCCACGTTGTTCAGCGCGGTAATACGCTGCCTCTGAAATCATATTTAGTCGATCGTCAGGTGTGACCAATGTTTCAATCAATTCCTCTAAAGCGCGTACTGATCCTTCTTTCATTCGAGATTTTTTCCCGGCCATTTCTTAATCCTCTTTGCTAGTTCCATCTATTATCCGAGCTTTTTACTAATATATCTGTGGTGTTCAGGGTCTAGGGTGTTCGGGGTTTAGGTGCTAAGTGTTCTTCATATTTATTTCATGACGAGTCGAAATGACGTGCAATTATGCCGAAACCCTTAACGCCATGGGAATTCTATTCAACTTCAATCGCATGACGCTTTTTAGTTTCAACTTTTGGTAAAGTGACTTCTAACACACCATTGCTCATTTTCGCTTTTGTTCCTTCTACATCTACTTCTGACGGAAGAGTAATCGTTCGACTAAAAGATGCTTTTGATATTTCACATCGATGATAATCGCCCTTTTCTTCCTTCTCTTCTTTACTGGTTTTACCTTTAATCGTAATCGTATTTTCAGTTACAGAGATATCGATATCCTTTTTCTCAATACCAGGAACCTCCGCTTTTACAACTAGATCATCATCTTTTTCAATGACATTAACATTTGGCACTCTTAATTCTGATCTTTTAGCAAGCTCACTAAACTCTGGTAACTGCCAGGAAAACGGCTTCATCCATCGATTAGATAAAAATTGATCAAACAATTTATCCATATCATCCAGAGATCTCAGATTTTTAGATGAATTCGATTCGACAGCCTGAACACTCTTCTCTTCAGTGTCTTTTTTCTCAGCTTTACCAAACATAGCTTTCAACGCCTCCTTACAAGTGACAAGTGACAAGTGACAAGTGACAAGTGACAAGTGATGTCTAAAACAATGATCAACCTGATTTAATAAATCTCATTGCTTAATTATGTTACATTAAAACCATTTTTCAGTAACGAAATAAGATACTAATTTTCACACTATAACATTAACAATATTAGTTGAAATTTTTTAAAAGAAAAGAAAAGAGAGATATTTATTTACACACAATAACTATCTTCAAGTTTCATTTTTAAATCGGGTAAAAACTATTTCAACCGTTTTTTAATTCATAATCCACTTTAAATACGCTGAGTATGGAAATAATTATTTCTAGGCATGTACTTTATCGTAGAAATAGATTAAATTTGTTTATAGCAGTACTGATGTGTTAGTTGCTAATTAACGACAGATTCTATAATTTTATAGCATACTCAATAAATTATTTTTGAGTCGAACTGGTGTTTTTTCAACAGTGTTTTCTTAATTCACTTCAGGAACAATTCTTATATTAAAGGAGATTATCATGGATAAAATTGATCAATTAGCTAATCAGCACATTCTAGAACATGAATCTCGGTTATCACACATTGATGAGCTTCTTAGCCGTGCTGATAAAGGCAAGCAAAAAGAGACTTCGTTATCGGAAATTGAACTGCAACTTGCAGAGCTACGTGCTGAACGTGAAAAACTCTCACAACATATCGAAGAATTAAAGAAAAAGTCGTTTGATGAATGGCAAGTCACGGAAATAGAACAAGCTGGTCCAATGATTATTTGGGATGCGGTTGCCAAAAAACTGGAGAAACTGGTAGAACGTATTGAGCATTAATGCTCAGGGAAGACCAGGTATTTGATAAAATTTTTGATTGAGATAGCGTGTAACTTGACCAACATCATTTACATTCCAACCTAATTTAAGATGATGTTGGAAGCGAATAACCATTTTACTCAAATCATTCAGTGAATTAACTTTTCTGTTTCCTCGCTGATGAATATCGGTGGTGTGGCAGTTTACGCAATGGTTTTCATACAAGAGTTGCCCACGATCTATCGCCTGAGCTTGAACACGATCGATCTCCTGAGCTTGAACACTATTGAAAAGAAACAAGATTAAACCAACGGATAGCAATACATTTCGCATAATATACATTTTACTCGGTTCTCTCTTTTTTTAAATTTGTAATAATCGTTTCCAGCTCTTTAAGTCGATCTTCAATTTTCTTATTAATACTATTCTCAGGATATTGGCCTGATTTATCCCTTACACCAGCTTCAATCCCAGTCAGTAAACTGATAGCGTCATCAATGGTTTCAACAGCATAGATATGAAATTCACCCTTCTCAGCCGCTTCAACAACGTCTTTCTCCAACATTAAATTTTTAACGTTTGATGCAGGAATCAATACACCCTGTTTACCTGTTAACCCACGTTTTTGACAGGTATAAAAAAATCCTTCAATTTTTTCATTCACACCACCAATAGCTTGAACCTGACCTAACTGATTAACCGAACCAGTAACAGCTAGTGATTGTTTAACGGGAGTATTCGCCAAAGTAGACATTAATGCACAAAGCTCACCTACCGACGCACTATCACCTTCTACTTTGCCATAACTCTGCTCAAACGTGATACTGGCAGAAAAAGATAAGGGACGCTCACTGCCAAAACGAGAGGATAGGAAAGCTGATAAAGTTAATACCCCTTTTGAATGAATTGCGCCACCCAGTTCTACTTCACGAAATATATCGATCACCTTGCCATCACCAATGCGTGCTGTCGCAGTAATACGGGTTGGTAAACCAAAAGAAAAACTACCTAAACTAATTACCGAAAGACCATTAACCTGGCCGACTGTATCCTGCTCCGTATCGATTAGTATAGTTCCTGAATGTATCTCTTCTTGTATTTTCTCTCTTAATCGATCTAAGCGCCGAATCTGGGTGTCAATTGCACGCTGTACATGGATGTCTGTAACAACACTATCATCCATCTCCCTACACCATTGATCCGATTCTCTCATTAAATCTACAATACTCAGCATGTGAGTAGTCAGCTTGCTTGAATCATTAGCCTGACGCGAACTGTATTCGATAGTACGAGCAATTGCGTGCGCGCTAAATGGTAGTAACTTCTCCTTTTTGCCTATTGTTGCAATCATCTGGGCATAAAGCATATCATTTTCAAAAGTACGCTCTATCTCTTCTTCAAAATCTGCAGCAATTTTAAATAATTCGGCAAAATCCGAGTCATATTCGAATAATAGATAGTATAAAATGCGATCACCCAGCAAAACAATTTTTAAATTTATCGGAATTGGCTCTGCCTCAAGTGAGACCGTACTCACTAGGCTAAATAATTCTGCTAGCGATTGAATGCGGATTTGTTTGGAGTATATCGCACGCTTCAATCCTTCCCAGGCATAGGGCTGTTGCAACAGTTTTCTGATATCAAGTATGAGGAAACCACCATTAGCCA
Source organism: uncultured Ectothiorhodospiraceae bacterium (assembly GCA_945787715.1). GTDB lineage: Bacteria > Pseudomonadota > Gammaproteobacteria > S012-40 > S012-40 > CALZJE01. Next base: position 19,034 of record CALZJE010000059.1, read on the forward strand.
AATGTAGAGCGCCGGGTTTAATGAGAGTGAAATCCGTAACAAGGGTACCAATATGCGATGTATGCTCTATTCGCCCTACTAGGTTATTGTACATTGGATTATCTTCGTAGATTACTGGGGCACCAGTTGATTGATTATTATCCACCAATAAATTGACTGAATAGCGGAGAAACACTTTTTCAACATCTTCTGGCATGCCGAATAGATTTGTCGCATGTTCTGAGTGGCGAAACTCTTCCACATTATCGATCACATCGTTCTCAAAACAATTGAGATACCCCACCACAGCAGGCAAATCTTTATATTTATCTTTGATTCGTTCGATAAGATGACCCACTGCATAGGCAGCCACCTCTTCATTTAATTGTTTGATTTTTTCATTGGTATCACGACGTAATTCTGGCACTTGGTAAATAAAATTTTCCATCTTTTTTTGTATCGAAACAATGGAGGCTTGATACTTCTCTTTCTCCTCATTACTGAGTTCTTTAAAATCTTTGGGCGGCACAGGCTTGCCATTCTTGATGGGAGCAAACATAAAGCCGCTTGCTGAACGTATGATCGCAATATGACTTTTTTCTGCATTCGCCTGTAGCTCTAAAAAACTTTGTTCACGATTTTTTTCAAATTTGTCTTCTATTTCTTGTATACGTGCTTGATACTCTTTTGCTTCAAATGCTATAGGCAATGAGGTGCGCAAATCCTCCAATAAATGGTTCACATCTCTGCGAAAGATGACTCCTCGGCCAGCGGGTAATTCTAGTGCGACAGGTTTGTGAGGATGTTGGAAATTATGTACATAGCACCAATCTGATGGTGAAGGGGCATTTTTGGCCTGTTGTTCAAGATATTGCCGAACCATGGTGTATTTGCCCATTCCATGTGAGCCAAGAACAAACAAGTTATAACCATCTTTTTCCATTTTGATACCGAAACGTAACGACTCCAGCGCTCTGGATTGCCCGATAATCTCGGTTAAATCATTTAACTCGGTTGATAATTTGAAAGGAAACTTACCTGCGTCACAACATGTATACAGCAATACCGGCTCTAAAGACTTAACAAACGACATATTACCTCCGGTGCTCTGAGTTTTTTTTAATTATTCATGGTTTTCAACTAATGGTACAAATATCACGGGCAGTACATACCGCTGATCTGTTTCCCCATTCTCTTTTTTTTCTACAACGATAAGTTCTTGTGCTTTATTTGAAGAACCTAAGGGCATCACCAACTTTCCTCCTGGTTTTAATTGCGCTACCAAATTAGGTGGAACGAACGGCGTAGCAGCTGCTACAACAATTCCGTCGAAAGGACTATGCTCTTCCCAGCCCTGTGCACCGTCACCAATTTTAATTTCAATATTGTCATAGCCCAGGCGATGCAATCTCGTTTTCGCTTCTAGAGCTAATGTTTCGACGATTTCTACACTATGAACCTGCTTCACTAAACGAGATAGTATGGCTGCCTGATAACCGGAGCCAGTTCCAATATCCAACACAGTATGTCCTGGCTCTGGCGAAAGTAAATCCGTCATTAATGCGACAATATAGGGCTGAGATATGGTTTGCCCACTGCCAATATAAAGTGGTCCGTTTGCATAGGCATAAGGCCACATTGCTTTTGGCACAAACTCATGGCGTGGAATTTCTGCCATGACCTGCAGTATCACACTATCAATTGATTTTTTACCCGTATAAGCATAGGTATAGGCAGCTTCTTCTTTAATGACACGGATCATCTCTTGTCGTTCTTCAACAAATTCCATCTAATTTGTCCCTTCTTGCCATGAGGATAAATAGCGGCTCTGTTCTTCCGTCAGACTATCTATATTGACGCCCATACTTGTTAATTTTAACAGCGCTATTTGCTCATCAATTTCCTTAGGCACATTGTGAACTTTATTAGAAAGCTTGCCGTATTGTTCTGTTAAATATTGCACCGCCAAAGCCTGGTTGGCAAAACTCATATCCATCACCGAAGCTGGGTGCCCTTCAGCCGCAGCAAGATTAACCAATCTACCTTCTGCCAGCAAACAAACTCTACGACCATCCTCAAAATAGTATTCATCCACATAAGGACGCGGTCTCTCAATCCTTGTTGATAGTGCTTCGAGTGCAGCTTTATTTATCTCTACATTAAAGTGGCCAGAATTGGCGAGTATGCAACCATCTTTCGCGACTTGTAGATGTGAAATATCAACAACATGTTTATCACCTGTTGCGGTCACTATGAAATCAGAGATAACAGCCGCATCCATCAAGGGCATCACCTGAAAACCATCCATACTTGCTTCCAAAGCTCTCAGGGGGTCTACTTCAGTGACAATAACTTTTGCACCATGCCCTTTAGCACGCATGGCAATACCTCGACCACACCAACCATAACCAACAACAGTAAAATTTTTACTAGCCAGTAAAATATTCGTCGCTCGGATAATGCCATCTAAAGTACTTTGGCCAGTGCCATAACGATTATCAAAGAGGTGTTTGGTATTTGCATCGTTAACTGCAATCACTGGAAATTTTAGTGCGCCATCGTTTGCCATTGCACGTAGACGAATCACTCCGGTTGTCGTCTCTTCCGTGCCGCCCATTAAATTGACTAATAATTCTGTTCTGGATTTATGTAACTCGCTGACAAGATCAGCGCCATCATCCAAAGTGATTTGTGGTTGATGGTCCAATGCAGCATTGAGATGTTGATAATAAACGTCGGTACTTTCCCCTTTCATGGCATAAGTGGGAATGTCATAGTGATGAACCAGAGCCGCAGCAACATCATCCTGGGTACTCAATGGATTACTAGCGCACAACACCAAATCAGCACCACCTGCGACAAATGTACGTGCTAGATTAGCTGTTTCAGTTGTAATATGGAGACAGGCGCTGATTCTAATATTTTGTAAAGGCTTATTATTAGCAAACTGAGTCATCAATGAACGTAACACGGGCATTTCTTTTAGTGCCCATTCAATACGGTTGACACCGATTTTGCTTAGGTTTGAATTTTTTATATCGCTTTGGGACTCAGTCATTTTGTGTAGTTTTTTTATTCAACTGCCAGTTTAATGAGAAATATACCGTATTGAAGATTTTTTTGTTTTATTTATGATTATTATAAGTATAGTTATTAATTTCACAGATAAAAGTAACAATATTAAACAGATCTGAAATAAACATGACAACTCAACGAGATTATTACGACGTATTAGGCGTCGATAAAAATGCCGATCTAAAAACCATCAAAAAAGCCTTTCACAAACTGGCTCTCAAATATCACCCGGATCGCAATAAGTCGCCAGACGCGGAAGAACGTTTTAAAGAAATTGCCACAGCATACGGTATCTTGTCCGACACAAAAAAACGTGCAGAATATGATACCCGGGGGTTTTCAGGTGTAGAAAATTATTCGTACGATGATCTTTTTGGTGGTATGGATTTGGGCGATATTTTTGGCGGTTTTGGTGCCGATAGCAATTTAACCTCAAGTTTTGGTGGTGGAGGTTTGTTCGATCATTTTTTTCATCGGCGCCCACAAGACAGACTTAAAGGGAATGATCTTCATATTAGAACTGAAGTTTCGCTGGAAAAAATATTGCACGGCGGCGAAGAGATTATCCATTTCTATCGTCCAATTATTTGCAATGTCTGTAAAGGAACCGGGGCAAAAGTGGGCACCACTCCACGGACATGCCAAGAATGCCATGGAAGCGGAAAAAAAGTCATTAACAGGAAGCAGCAACAAGAGCAAGGATCAATAAATTTTCAGCAGATTACTGTATGCCCAAAATGTTTAGGGCAAGGCACTTTTATTGATGAGCCATGCAAAAGCTGTCGTGGTAAAGGCCAAGTTGATAAAAAAGAGTCCATCAAAGTAAAAATCCCCATGGGTGCTGAAGATAGAATGTCATTACGTGTTGCCCAACATGGCTTACCCAGCACTCAACCGGGTGGTCCTCCTGGGGACCTCTATATCCAACTTTTTACAGCTCCTGATACGCGATTTGAACGCATTGGTTCTGATTTATGGCGCAATGAAACACTACATGTCGCTGATGCTGTGCTAGGCACCAATATAAGAGTACCATCTCTGGAAAACGATATTGAGGTTCATGTACCCGCAGGCACTCAACCTGATACCGTATTACGCCTTAAAGGTAAAGGTCTGCCTGCTTATAATAGTGATATCTTAGGAGATTTGAAAATCCGAATAAATGTCCATCTGCCCGAAAAATTATCGCGAAAAGAGCAAAAGTTATTTGAAACACTACGTGAACTGGAAAAGTAGATTTTAGGTAACTACTCACCCCTATGCGCCACAACACGCGTTTGGCACTATACTGGTCTCCAAAATGCGCTGTGAACCATTCATTGAGTAATTTATGATATGGATTTAATGAGTAAATCTAATTTTGTTTTTATTGACTGGTAATGGGAACCTTTCCAATAAATCTGATGGCATTGTTGACATTGCCAAAATTCATCAAAGTAACTTCGAACAACTGGAGGTAGCCCATTTTCAATTGCAGCCTTCTCTACCTTATGTAAAACGCCATTGCATAGAGTACATCGTGTAAATGGTTTTAAATATGAATTAAGCCTATAACGTCGAGCAACTTCAATAAACTGTTTACTGGGATGTGTATCTCTCAACCAATAACCATATTTCAAAATTGATCGTTTTAATAAACCAATATCACGCGTCAAAACCACGCGACCTTCCTCAAAACCACGCGACCTTCCTGTTTTGCAGTGGAAGCAATAACTTCATCACCGGGATCTGAATTTTCATACTTGGTGTCAAATCCTGTAAACCGTAAATAGTGTGCTAAACTACCCAAATGTACATCTAAAATAAATTTTGGTTCACCTTTGGGCCGATGAGGTAGCAGCTGTTGCTCTGATGATAATGGATTTTTATCAGAAGAATATACATCAACGTTATCATCATTATTTAACAAATAATCAAAATCGATTACGATAGAATTAGTGAGAATAGCGCTAACCTCTGTATGTGGTGGGCCTAATGCTTCAATGGCAACTTTCACCGAAGGTGTGCCTGTAAAAAAATATTCTATTGCTTTCCCTGATTTTTTGTCTTCAGCAGTCACCAGATCAATAATTTCACCATGAAATCTAAAAAAAGCAATATTTTCCATTATTTTTGATTTCATGTTGTTAACCCGGATATTTCATGAATTTATCCTCTTGTTGCAATTTTATTTAACAAATGAATTTTTAATTGATACCTACACCGATGCGAGTAATTAAAGCAAGGGAAAAAACGTAGGATCTCATCAGTTATCCGGGTTAGTGTGCATAACTCTTAGCGACTTAATTAATTTTGCCAAGCTTTTTTATCAATTCAATATCCGTTAGTTTTACTTCTGTATTGATATCAACAACAAATTTGTTTTCTTCTTCT
>CALZJE010000060.1 GCA_945787715.1 uncultured Ectothiorhodospiraceae bacterium
AGTTATCTACAAACCATGGCAAACAAAGGTCATAATCCGCTTATTGCTATACAGATGGCGTTAGCGGGTGAAATTGATCTGTAGGGGGCGAGTAGTTACGATTTAAATTTAGAAAACTTATAACAGATGTCTTGATGATGAAGTGAGAATAGCTAATAACATCTATTTTCAGTCAGAAAAATCTGGATGAACTCACGATAGAGATAAATCCTCTGATGTTAAAAATGTATCGCAGGTCAATATAATAAAAAAGTAAAGAATTAAAAATTCTTTACTTGAAAAAAAGTTCATATGCTTTTGTTAGCTATTTCATATAAAATTTATTTGACGGAATTGATTGAAATTAGAGAAATCAATATGGACTATATAAACAAGTCTTTTTCGAACATGGTTTAATACTTTATTTATGTTGGCGAATAAACGTGCTGCACATGCAATAGGTTTTTGTTGAGCAGCACAAAATAGATCTGACATTAATATTTGTTTGTGACAATACATATTGGCAATGATTGTATGTTAATGTATCGCTATTTTTCCGTTGTCGGTAATTAAGCACCATGCTTCAGGTTGGGTGGCTTTAATTCCGTTCAATATGTCTCCAATAGATTTTTTGCAAGCATAGCGTTTACCGCAATGATTGATAAGAGGGCCATGAGTTTCAAAGTGTATTCCTAGTCTAGAGAGAAGTCTTAGCAAGCTTGGCTCCATAAAAGCAAGCCAGTTTGCCACATTGTTATCTGCACTCATTTTAGTCAAAGATTTGATAAGTCCAATTGTTATAAGGGCGTCAGTGTTTACTAGTTTTTGTTCATTTGGTGGGTTTTGGGTGACTTTTTTATAGCGCTTTCTGTATTGTTTTGATATAGCAAAGCGTGATATTTCAGCCGTTTTAATTTTGGGCATATTATTAATCATGTCGATTGCAACATGGTTATGACTAGTTATACATTCTTCAAGTGGGTAGTGAAAGGGTTTCTCTCTATCGGTAGATAAAATCAAGCGTGCAGTTGCGATATATTCACCAGAAATTTTGTCTTTAAGCAGTGTTTGTGCGGCATGATCATCATAATGATCCTCCTCAGAGAAATTATTATGACTTTTTGCATCAAAACGATTTCGCTCCTCACAAAAAACTTGGTAACGAAGCTTTTTACAAATATTTATTAGTTCCTCTGAATTTGCTTCAACGATTTCAAATTGCACTGCGAATTGTTGTTCAAAAACGGTGCTTCCGTGTTTCATTGTGCTCCTCCATTTAAATTGCATAATCTACTTACGCTAATTAAAATATTTTCCTATTTCGCTTATAATATCTTCGCTTTGCTGGTCTCGTAGACTATTATTAAAAGAGTTAAAATACGTCTAATTTGTTTGAAAAGCAAACCTACGAATATGAGCTGATTTTTAATGAAGAGCACTTTAGGTTAGGTATAAGTTTTAGATTCAAAAATCAGTGCATTTATATGTATTGCCTCATGTGACTTTATATTCAATTCAATTTTTTTGGAGATTAAGTGGGCCATATTTTAATCAAACTTGTTATTGTGCTCATGCTTGCCTTGGTTCCATTGCATGTTTACTCGCAACATGTCATTGTTCATTTGGATAACGAGATAACGTCGTTATCCAAAAATACTTTGAAAGCAATTTTTAGTATGCGACTTCGCTCATGGCCAGATGGCACTCCCATTACCGTTTTTGTTCAAAGCTCTGATAGTGTAATCCATCGCAAGTTTTGTGTATCTAAACTAGGTGTTTTGCCTTACCAGATTCAGCGTACTTGGGACGTGTTGGTATTTTCTGGTATGGGTCAATCTCCCATCGAGTTAAAGAATGAAATGGAGATGAAGCAAAAAATTAGCCAGATAAAAGGTGCGATTGGCTATGTATCGGAGATAGGGGAGGCGGAAAATGTCAGACCAATTTCGATGCATTAAGTTAATTAACTTTTTCTTTATGATGATTTCAAGATTTCTTGCCCGTTTTGAGCGTGGTGAAACTAAGAGACTAATTAACAGCTGCCCAGCTTATAAGCGTATTGTTTGTGTGAGTAGAATTAAATTATTTGCTATTACATTTTCATTGCAATTATTAATGTTTATCAATATGGCAAATGCGGGGTGGAATAGTTTTGGGGATAGGCAGCAATTCCAAATTCATGGTTTTGTAACGCAGGGATATATCAAAACAGATAGAAATAATCTTTTTGGTACGAGTGTTGGTAATGGGAGTTTCGATTTTCGTGAATTAGGAATTGTTGGGTCATACATGCCTTCGCAAAACACTTATTTTGCTGTGCAATTGCTCTCTCGAAAAGCAGGTAAATCTAATGATGGTGATGTCGATCTGGATTTTGCAATATTTGATTATAGGATCGTCGACAAAGTGAAATATAATTTGGGGATTCGACTCGGGAGAATTAAGAATCCTTATGGATTATTTAATGACACTCGTGATATGGCATTTACTCGTCAAAATATCTTACTCCCGCAGTCGATTTATTTCGAACGAACGAGAGATCTATCTATGTCATCAGATGGCATTGAGTTATATTCACAACTAAATAGAAATTTCGGTTTTATAACTTTTCAGTTTGTTGTAAGTAATCCTCGCGTTGATGGTGATACCACAGAGCGAGCAATATTAGGAAGAGATAGACCAGGTAAATTTGTTGGGAAAATAACGTATCTTGGAAGAATCTCTTTAAATGCTTTCGATGATAAATTGACGCTTGCCTACAGTAATGTCAATCTAAACTTAGGGTATATCCCAAAGGACAGTGAAGTCGGGTTTAACAGGAATGCTGATTTTAAGTTTCAGTTACACATTATATCCGCTCAATTAAAACAAAAAGATATAATTTTTACGGCTGAATATGCGAGGCGAAGTCTCAAGTTCTCTGGGATGTCGGTTGACTATATCCCACCATTTCTAGAGAGTACAACCGGAGAGAGCTACTATCTCCAACTTACATACTTATTAAATCGCCAATGGAGAGTCTATACGCGCTACGATATCTTATTTCAAGATAAAGATGACCGATACGGAAGTAACTATGTTGATAGTTTAGCCGCTCTAGGTGGAACAGGCGTCGCTTATTCTCGCTACGCTAAAGATTATTTAGTTGGATTACAGTGGAATATCAGTAGCAAATGGATGGTGCGAGCTGAGCTGCATGAAGTTGAGGGTGTTGCATGGCTATCGCTAAACGACAATGAAAACTTGAATGAAACAAAGAAATTTTGGCATGCTGGAATGTTTTCAATTTCTTATCGATTCTAGCCAGTCTTCTATTTGAGCAAACCTAAGGGTGATAATCAGGCAGTTTTTTCACCTAAATTGAAATAAGATTTGGCACTAAATTAATGGTTTAATGACGTCATCGGGAAAGATGTGCAACGTGGAAAAAAATCAATCTAAGAAATCTGTTTTTCTAAGCCTGAAATGGAGTGCATTGCTTTCATTAAGTTTAGTTTTGCTTATGGTGAATTCGTTTTTCTATTTTTATCACAGTGCATCCTTGGAGGATGATTTTGAATCTGAGCGTCAATTAGTCCTTGTTCGTAATGGATCACAAATACAAAGCCTTATTGAACAGTCAAAAAGTTATCTTGAGCAGCTAGGGGAAATAATTCCCTCCATGTATGGTGTAGATGCAGCGTTACGAAATAATGAAAACGAAAATTTAATAGAAGGATTTGATGATCATTGGGCAAGTTTACAGATACAGACTGACATTGATACGGCTATTTTTTATAGTGCAAAAGGTGAGTTGATAAATTCATGGGGGGATCAGACCTTATTGCAACCTCATATGTTCGTTAAAGTAAAAGATACACTACATAGTATGTTTTCTCAGCTTAGGCCTTTCTTTGAAGTGATTTGTCATAATATTTGCCGTCAATATGCATTTGTACCTGTGATTTCTAATGGAGCAACTTGGGGAGCGGTTATTCTTGGTCGTTCATTAGCTGATCCAATTATTAATTTCAGTCGTACTGTGAATGTAGATATTGGGATTCTTGATAGTAATGTTTTAACTGAGGTTGAGCAACCCCCTTCGATAAAACAGCTGGAAAATTGGAATGCACGTTTAATGGCACTTTCACGTGTGAATGATATGTATCCGGTTTTACTTCAGCTACAAGCTGCTGCTCCATTATTTGAAGTGTTAGCTCAAGGTAATAATATTCATGTTGGTGACAGAGTTTACGAAGTTAAAATGAAAAACTTGGGTGATAATACCGGTGTTTATGTCGTTTTCATTGAAGATATTACTGAATTGCTTGTGTTGATTGATGAAGAGAATAAGGAAGTTGCTGTTACAGGGCTTTTGAGTGTGATTTTTTCAGAGCTGGCTTTGTTGTTGATTTTATGGGTTCCTTTATCAAATTTACGTAAAACATCAGAGGCAATACCGTTTCTTGCCGCTAGTGAATTTTCTAAAGCGAGAGCGCAAGTTAAAAAAACGCATCAAGACACTTTGTTTAAAGATGAGATTGATATTCTTGATGAAACAATTATTGAGCTTTCAATCCAGTTGGAGGCATTGGAAGATAATGTAGAAACACGTTCAAAAGCATTGGCAACAAAAATTCACGAATTAACCAGTGAGCGGGATTTTATTAATCGACTTTTAAACACGGCACAGGTTATTATTATTACGCACAATGTACAAGGTAGAATTATACTCACCAATAAGCAGGCAACAATTGTAACCGGTTATACTGCTCATCAATTAATGGAGAAGAAGTTTCTTGATTTAGCGGACGATTCTACAGATGATATTCAAATGGAATCGAATGTTAGGCAAGTAGCAGAAGGGGAAAGTTTAACGCATAAAAATGAATCCACTCTGTGCTGCAAGAATGGCGAGTTAAGAACTATCGCATGGCTACACTCCCATCTGGATGTTAAAACAGATGATGAAGCGGCTGTGTTGTCTGTCGGTTTAGATATTAGTGAGCGAAAAGCCTACGAAAAAGAGATAAGCTGGTTGGCTGATCACGACTCTTTGACAGGATTACATAATCGCCGTCGGTTTAATGAAATTCTAAAAAGCTCATTAACTGTAGCAAGCCGCTATAAGCACCAGGTTGGATTATTGTTTTTGGACTTGGATAATTTCAAACATGTCAATGATACCCTAGGGCACCAAACCGGAGATTTGCTCATTAAGTCTGTTGCAGATTGTTTGCAATTAATATTACGAGAATCCGATCATATTTGTCGGTTGGGTGGTGATGAGTTTGCGATTATTCTGCCAATCGTTACAAAAAAACATGCACTCGATGTAGCAACAAAAATAAATAAGCATCTTTCTTCATTGCGTTTGCCTATGGTGGATTCAAATCATCGAGCAACAGCGAGCATTGGTATTGCTATGTATCCAGATCATGCGACAAATTCAAAGGATCTATTATCAAATGCTGACCTGGCAATGTACCAAGCCAAGGCACGGGGGCGTGGTTGTTGGCATATGTATGCTAAATCCGATAATATTAAAGAGCGTATGGAAACGCAACTTTTTTGGCGACATAAAATTGTTGATGCCTTGGCTGAAGATAATTTCGAATTGTATTTTCAGCCAATACTCAACATTAGAGAGGGTAGTATTTCCCATTATGAAGTTCTTTTGCGAATGCGCGATAGAGAAGGAGAATTAATACTGCCGACTCCTTTTATCGAGGTTGCTGAAAAAGCCGGATTGATTCACGATATTGATCACATGGTGTTGCGAAAATCTATTGATGAGCTGAAAAAGCAGAACGATCTCAATAACAGAATGGTATTGGCAATTAATTTGTCTGCTCACTCTTTCTCAGATCCAGAGTTACTCTCACTGTTGAAAGGATTGATAGAGTTTACAAAAATCGATTCATCCCAAATAATATTTGAAATTACAGAAACAGCCGCACTAGCAGATCTTGGAGGCGCTGCGAGACTTATTAGTAAAATTCGAGAACTGGGTTGCCGCTTTGCATTGGATGACTTTGGTGTTGGTTTTTCATCATTTTATTACTTACGAGAGTTGCCAGTCGATTTTGTTAAAATCGACGGCTCTTTTATTCAAAAACTTCCTGAAAATAGGAATGATCAGATATTAGTAAAAGCGCTAGCAGATATTGCCCGAGAGTTTGGTAAACAAACCATTGCAGAATTTGTTGAAGATGAAGAAACATTGAAAATACTTCAGGAATATCGTGTCGATTACGCACAAGGGTTTCATATCGGTCGCCCTAAAGGAAAAACCAAGGCTAACGCAGCAGCGTAAAATTATTATTACGCTGCTGCATGACCATCAAGAATTTCACTTAACGTTGATTTTATAATTTCAATCGCTTTGTCCAACTCGGCTTTAGTGATGATAAGTGGCGGTGCAAAACGAACAACTGTTTCATGGGTTTCTTTAGTAAGAATACCTTTGTTCATGAGTAGTTCACATACTTTTCGCGCTGATGTGTATTTTTCATTGATTTCAACGCCGATAAATAATCCTTTTCCTCGAATTTCTTTAATAATAGGGCTTTCTAACTTGAGTAACTCATTTTTAAAATGTTCTCCCATTTTTGCGGAGTGTTCGGGCATTTGTTTTTCAACGGTTAATTTTAATGCTTCGAGACCGACAGCAGCCGCCAAAGGGTTTCCACCAAAAGTACTGCCATGATCGCCGGGCGTAAACACATCCATGACTTCTTTTTTTGCAAGAAACAAGGAGACGGGCAACAAACCACCGCCTAGCGCTTTGCCTAAAATTAATCCATCAGGTTTTACATCGTCGTGATCACAGGCAAACAATTTGCCTGTTCGACCCAAACCCGTTTGAATTTCATCACAAATTAAAAGAACGTTATTTTTCGCACAGATTTCTGAGCATTTTTTCAAATAACTTTCTGGCGGAATAATAATCCCATTTTCACCTTGAATAGGTTCAACAAGAAATGCGGCGGTATTGGGTGTTATTGCTTTTTCTAACGCATTGGCATCACCGAAAGGGATATTCTTAAAACCGGGAGCAAATGGGCCAAAGCCATCTTTGTATTGTTCCTCCGTGGAGAAACCAACTATGGTAACTGTTCTACCGTGGAAATTTCCTTCGCAGGTGATAATTTCTGCTTTATCTTTTTCAATACCCTTTACTGTATACGCCCATTTGCGTGCTGCTTTAATGGCTGTTTCTACAGCCTCGGCACCGGTGTTCATAGGAAGGGCGACATCTTGGCCACTAAGTTCGCACGCTTTTTCAAGAAAAGGTGCGAGTTTATCGGTATAAAAAGCACGCGAAACAATGGTGAGTTGTGTGAGCTGAGTATTTAGTGCGCTAACCAGGCGAGGATGTAAATGGCCGTGACTGACAGCTGAATAAGCGCTCATCATATCCATATAGCGTAGCCCAGCGGTATCCCATGCGTAGATTCCTCTTGCCCTCGTCAATACGACAGGTATTGGATGGTAATTGTGTGCGCAGAACTGTTCTTCCTGTTCAATAATGCTCATACTTTCTCACTTGAAAAATAGTGTTAATTAGTTTTATTGCTAGTTTTGCTGTCTTATCGTCAAGGTCCTGTTCTGAATTTAGCTCCGCGATTTCGAGCCCGATAAAATCATCATTAAATTCTTGCTTGTTTAGTGCGTCAATTAGCTCTTCAGCATTTAGTCCATTTTTTTCAGGGGATCCGACGCCTGGGGCATCATTGGGGTCAATGGCATCCAAGTCGATTGATAAGCCATATGCGACTGTATTTTGACTGACACGTAGTTTTGCTTGCTCCAGAACCTTGTTAATGCCGGATTTTTTGACATCTTCGATATAGAAAATTTTTACGCCCAGCTTTTCGAGAAATACCGCCTCCTCCTTTTCATAACTTCGGATACCGATCAAACAGACATTTGAAGGGTCGAGTTTGTTTGCGCGAGTTTCAATACCGGTTAGTTGTTCGTCGCCGTGTCCGAGTAAACAAGCGAGCGGCATGCCATGTATGGCGCCAGTTGAAGAAGTTGCCATTGTATGGCTGTCCATATGTGCATCGATCCAGATCAAACCAATATCCCCTTGCTTTTCAAGAGCAGCGTAAGCACCACTCCATGTGCCTATGGCGCAAGAATGATCACCTCCAATAACAACAAAAGACTCTTGGTTATTTACTGCCTTATGAGTGTGCTTGGCTAATTGTTTGCACACCTCTGATATTACGGAAATTTTATCGCTATTAGAGGTAGGGATATGATCCGGATAGATATTTTTGACCCAAGTGATATTTTCGTTTTGTTTTAATAAAGGGATATCAGCAAGTTTTTGAAATACAATTGGCGCATTGGCACATCTCATATCTTTTGCTCCATAGCAGGATGCGGCACCAATAATGGAAATTTTATTTGCATGCTTCACAATTGTTTGCTTCATTTAATAGTAATAATAGTTGATTAGCAAAACGCTTGCCTAGGAGATTTCTCATTTATTTTTGGCGATGTATTAATAGTTTCGAAAGTAATTTCCTGCTGATGATTCCTAGGCGCAGTAGACGTACCCCTATATACGCTCGACAGCGGGTTCCCCTCCCGCAGACGGAGACAATCACCCGCATGCAAATATTTTTGGGAGGTTTAATTCATGAATATGAGCTTTGAAAATAGCCAGCTAATTGAACAATTAAAATCAGAATTATCTCAAAATTATTTGGCTGATGAGAATCAATGTATAAAAAAATTATTGTTAAAACTGGATGAAAACGCATTTTCTCAAAGCGCAACAGAAAAACTTGCTTATCAGCTTGTTAATCGAGTAAGAGACAAGCAAAATAAACAAAGCTCAATTGAAGCCTTTATCCATGAATATGACCTTTCAAGTGAAGAAGGAGTGGTGCTTATGTGTTTGGCTGAAGCTCTACTACGAATACCTGATGACGAAACCGCAGATAAACTCATTCGCGATAAAATCGCCCCGGCTCAGTGGGAGAAACACATTGGACAAAGTTATTCAACGTTTGTAAATGCCTCGACATGGGGATTGATGCTCACTGGGAAAATAATTAATCCTAAGCGTTTATCTCTCGATATTTTCTCCATAGCAATTTCTCGTGTCGGTGAGCCGGTAATTCGGGCGGCTTTGCGACAGGCAATGAAGCTGATGGGCTCTCAGTATGTGATGGGAACAACTATTGAGGACGCAATTCAACGAGGTCGAAATGAACTTCACAATAACTACGGCTTTTCATATGACATGCTGGGCGAAGCTGCTTTATCATCCCAGGATGTAGAACAATATTATAGCGCCTATAAGAACGCCATCGAAGTGCTGGGTGCGCATCGACAGCCATCGCTTTCACTGCTTCATGATTCAAGCATTTCCATAAAACTTTCTGCGTTGCATCCACGTTATGAAGCGTTTAAAAAAGAGCGAGTTTTGGATGAGTTGCTACCAAAACTAAAGGCATTAGTATTGCTAGCTAAAAATCTCAATGTTGCTGTTACTCTAGATGCAGAAGAAGCTGACAGATTAGAGATTTCCCTTGAAATTTTTCAATCTGTCTTATCGGATGATGAGATTGTGGGCTGGGGTGGGTTAGGCTTGGCGGTCCAAGCTTATCAAAAAAGAGCACCTCATGTATTGCGATTACTTGAAGCGCTAGCAATAACGTATGATGTTAAAATTCCTGTGCGTTTAGTGAAAGGTGCTTATTGGGATACGGAAATAAAACGTGCTCAGGAACAAGGCTTAAAGTCATATCCTGTTTTTACCCGGAAAATTAATACAGATTTATCGTATCTGGTTTGCGCTCAGTTTATGCTAAAGAGAACAGATCACTTCTATCCTCAGTTTGCCACGCATAATGCTTTTACTTTGACTGCAATAAAACAGATGGCGAGCGATTTATCCATGTTTGAATTTCAGCGATTGCATGGCATGGGGGAAAGTCTTTATGATGAAGTGATCGAAGACATTAAATGTCGAGTTTATGCGCCGGTCGGTGGATATAAAGATTTACTGCCCTATTTGGTTCGAAGATTATTGGAGAACGGAGCAAACACTTCTTTCGTTAATCGAATTGAAGATAGATCAATTCCCGTTGAATTGGTGGCGGTCAATCCGATAGATAAAGTACGAGCGAACAAATATCATTCTAATCCGAATATCCCCTTGCCTAAAGATATTTTTAGTGAATATCGAGAAAACTCGGTAGGAATTAACCTGTACAACGAGCGAGAATTGTTATCTCTTGTTGATGCTATTGCAGACTTTGAGAGTAAAAACTGGAAATCTTCTCCACTAATTTGCGGTGAAACTTTTGACGGTAAACAAAGTGATATTGTAAACCCGGCGAACAACAATCACGTTGTTGGTTATGTAACTACTGCTGATAGAGTGCTGTTACATAAGAGCTTAAAGATGGCGCACGATGCAAAAAGACATTGGTGTCTTACGTCGGTTAAAGAGCGTATTGAAATCATAAACCATTTTTCAGCCTTACTAGAGAAAAACAAACATGAACTTTATGCGTTGTGTATCTACGAGGCGGGAAAAACGATAACAGACTCAGTGTCGGAATTGAGAGAGGCAATCGATTTTTGTCACTACTATGTAGTACAGGCAGAGAAACTATTTTCAAATAATCTACAACTACCAGGACCAACTGGGGAGAGCAACACGCTTTCATTCCATGCACGAGGCGTATATGTTTGCATCAGTCCATGGAATTTCCCATTGGCTATTTTTACCGGCCAAATAGTTGCTGCTCTACTTTCCGGTAACTGTGTTGTTTCAAAGCCGTCTAGTAATACCCCATTAGTTGCTGCGAAAGTGATTTCATTATTGTTAGAAGCGGGCATACCCAAAGATGTGATTTCCTTTGTGCCTTGTTCAGCCACACTCGCAAGTGAAGAGCTGTTGACTAGTCCTATTGTTGAAGGTGTTGCGTTTACTGGATCATTCAACGCTGCGCATATGATTAATCAAACACTCGCGGCTCGAAAATCGCCCTTATCCCCTTTCGTTGCAGAAACAGGTGGACTGAACGTTATGATCGTTGATAGCTCATCACTTGCTGAACAGGTAGTGAAAGATGTTATCAGCTCAGCTTTTTTTAGCGCAGGCCAGCGTTGTTCTGCATTACGTGTTCTTTTGTTGCAAGAAGATGTCTTTGATCACACCATCGAGTTGTTGGTAGCTGCAATGAAGGAATTGTGTGTCGGTAATCCGATAACGTTTGCCACCGACATTCCTCCTGTTATAGATGGCAAAGCAAAACAGAAGCTAGATAGTTACAAGGTAAAGATGAAAAGTTCAGGAAAAGAAATTTTCGAATTACCATTGCCTGATGAGTTAAATAAACAAGGAAGCTACGTCTCTCCAGCAGTATATAAGATTGAAAGCCTGAAGGAGTTAAAAGGCGAGCAGTTCGGCCCTTTGTTACACGTGATGTCATTCAAAGGAAGTAAGCTTGAGCAATTGTTAACAGAAATTAATGCAATGCGTTATGGATTAACACTGGGTGTTCATAGCCGCATTAATGAAACTATTAATTCTATTATCGAACATGCAAATGTGGGTAATATTTACATCAATCGAAATATGATTGGCGCAGTGGTTGGCGTGCAACCTTTTGGCGGTGAAGGCTATTCGGGCACGGGCCCTAAAGCAGGTGGGCCAAACTATTTGCAAAAATTTTGTGTCGAAAAAACTGTCACAATTAATACCGCTGCAGTGGGTGGTAATAGAGATTTATTATCAGCGGATGATGATTAATTTGAGCTAATAAATTCCAAAGTATTGCCATCTGCATCTCTACAAAAAAGTGCTTTACGTCCCGATTTGCTGAGAGTGTATTCGATGCTATTATTTTTGAGTAAAACAAGCAGCTCATCGAATTGATTAGTGGCAACTGCCGTATGTCGATCTCTTCCACCATGTTGAGGGCGGTTAGTGGTTGGATCAGGGTTAGGAACTTCGAGTAAGTGTATTTGTTGCTTGCCAATTTTTAACCACGCCCCGGGGTATCCGAGATCAGGGCGACTATGATCAATTTCAAAGCCTAAAATTGTGTGGTAAAAATGTAGCGCAGCTTCTGTATCACGGACGATAATGCTGCTATGTAAAATTGAATCAAACATACTATTCCCGATCGTATTCTGAAAAAAATAGCAATAGGATAACACTACCATATGCCAAACGAAAAGTTTAACCTGGTTTTCGATCAAGGTGGACATGCAACGCGTGCTATTCTGTTTGATAGTGACTCCAACATCTTAAAACATTTTGAATGTCCCATCACCACGAATCAATCAGGTGAATTGGTTGTGGAGCATGATGCACAAGAGTTAATCGCTTCTTTCCATAAAGTCATAGGGCAAGTGTATTCGTCGTTAGCCGATAATTTTGGAAAAATAAAAACGGTAGGAATGGCAACTCAACGCAGTAGCTTTGTTTGTTGGGATAAGTTAACCGGAGAGGCATTAACGCCAGTTATTAGCTGGCAAGATAGAAGAACAGTTAATGAGCTGGAAAAATATCAATCGCATCAGGATGAGATTCATCAAAAAACAGGCTTATATCTTAATCCGCATTATGGTGCTAGCAAAATGCGTTGGTGTTTGGATAGTCTCAATTCAGTTCAACAAGCAAAAATAGAGAATCGTTTATGTATTGGTCCTCTTTCTAGTTTTGTTTTGTTTAACTTCTTAACGGGCAAACCATTTGTTACCGATCCTGCTAATGCATCACGTACTTTAATGATGAATTACAAATCGCTTCAGTGGGATGAAAGACTTTGTTTATTATTTGATATCTCACGAGAACTGTTGCCAGAGATAAAACCAACACATTCTAATTTTGGAATATTGGAATGGCAAGGGCATAAAATCCCAATGACACTTTGCACTGGAGATCAATCAGCAGCAATATATTCCGCCGGTAAGCCTGAAGCAAACAAAGTCTATGTGAATGTTGGGACGGGGGCATTTGTACAAAATATTAGTGATGAGCTCCCCAAAATAGAAAAAAGCAAGTTACTCGCAAGCGTAGTATTTACTACTGAGACAAATAAAACCTATGCCTTAGAAGGAACAGTGAATGGTGCCGGGCGAGCATTGCAATGGCTAGCTGATAAATTGAACGTTGAAGATTACGAAAAGAAAATCGATGGCTGGTGCGAGCAGTTTCATGATCCAACATTATTTCTAAATGGAATATCCGGCGTAGGCTCCCCATTTTGGAAAGCGGATTTTAAAAGTCGATTTATTGATGCTGCATCAAATGAAGAAAAGTTTGTGGCAGTGCTGGAAAGTATTGTATTCCTAATATTCGTGAATATAAAAGTAATGATCACTCAAAGAACAAGTATTAATCTGATTTCTATCGCAGGGGGTGTGGCGAAGAGCAATGCACTTTGCCAAAAACTTGCTGACTTATCGGGCCTTTCTATTGAGCGCGATGAACAGAGTGAAGCTACGGCGAAAGGTGTGCAGTATTTGATGAGTGGGAGAGAGGTGAGCATTGAATTCAATAAAACGAACTTTCTTCCAATAGAAAACCATTTATTAGATAGTCGTTTTAATCGTTGGCATGAGTATATGACTCGAAATTAATCAATAATGTGTCAGAACTTCCTGCCTTTATAGTTGATGTTTAACTCTCAACTGCCTATGCTAGAAGCCTAGTAAAATCATCAGAATTATGCAGAATTAATGAGCAATACTTGCTGTATTAATTAATCTGGTACTAAATTTAAGCAAAAAATCACTCCCTTTACGATAACGACCAGACAATTACTGTTGATTTAGACTGATTTTTTGCGCTTTACTCATACTGTAATAGAATGTTGAATCAAAATATGTTTTATAGGAAGTTTATAGGTATGCGCTGGTTGAGTTTGATTATTTTGCCTTTTTTATTAATTGGATGTGATGGAAATACTCCATTAATGAAAGCCAGTCAGGAAGGGAATACGGATAGTATTAAATCTTTGCTGGATTCGGGCACTGATGTTAATGAAAAAAATAACTATGGATGGACTCCCATCATGCACGCTGCGCGTGCTGGTCAAAATGATACCATTAAGTTTTTGTTGGAAAATGGCGCAGACATCAATGCAAAAGACATTGCAGGATGGACAGCGTTAATTCGGGCGGCGCAAAAAGGACATCCTGACACTGTCAGGCTATTACTGGATAAAGGAGCAGACATAAATGCGCAAACTGAAAAAGGTTGGTCTGCGTTAATGTGGGCAACTCTGCAAGAAGAAATCGATACGATGAAAGTGCTATTGGAATACAAGCCAAATCTTGATCTCAAGAGTAAGGATGGTAGAACAGCATTTATGATTTCAGTGGCTGAGAACAATAATGATGCGTTAGCAGTTTTACAAGCAGCTGGTGCTAGACCATAAACCGGTTAAACTTCGACGCACGGGAGGGGTGCAATGAAATTTTGGAAGTTGTGTAGTTGGCTGGGTTGTATTGTGAGTGTTTATATAGTCGTGTCGTCATGTACTACGCGTCAAGGTGCTGATTATACGGTTATAGGGAACTCCAGTGTCTATGAGGAAACAGACACACGCGTATTTGTTAATAAACCAAAGTTGGAAGGATTACGCGAAGATGGTCTGCATGATTTAAATAATGATGCAATTTCTGCACTTCAAGAACCTGCAGAATCCATGCATGATTTTCCCATTGATCGTAGAGGCGCCATTAACTGGGCCAAAGCAATTGATGATGGAACGATAAATCCACGGCAAAGCAAAACTGGCGAACAAAATATGAATATCATGGACATGGATATTCTATTTAAAGATACGGGTAATATGCCATGGGTGCGTTTTCCTCATCTCGTTCACACTCGCTGGCTTGATTGTTCTAATTGTCATCCTGCTATTTTTATTCCTCAAAAAGGGGGTAATCCAGAAATTGGTATGGACGCCATTATTGCAGGAAGATATTGTGGCCGTTGTCACGATAAAGTTGCGTTTCCACTTTGGACATGTGAGCGTTGCCACAGTGTGCCTCATGAAGGCTCACCCGAAAAATGGTGGGAAGATGATGGAATTCCCCTTCCCGCAACCGAAGACGAGCTGGAACGTTTGAAAAATGAATATCAAGCGAGCAGTCGTTGAAAAAATATTTATTAAGAAATGTAAAAAGGCAGCTTAGGCTGCTTTTTTTGTGTAACAGGTTTAAGGAGTACAATATGTGGAGCCTAATTGAAGTCATATTAAAACCTAAATCGAGAGGATTTCATTTGGTAACGGATGAAGTTGTTCGGCAATTAGATGAACTTGCAGGATTCAAAATAGGCTTGGCGCATTTTTTCCTAAAACACACATCTGCTAGCCTTTGTCTGAATGAAAACGCAGATCCAACGGTTCGCGTTGATATGGAAAATTATTACAGCCGGGTGGCGCTTGAAGATGAGCCATATTATCAACACACTTGCGAAGGTAGTGATGATATGCCTGCTCACTTAAAAACCTCCTTGATTGGCAATGAATTAACAATTCCTGTACGCAATGGCAGATTAGACTTAGGAGCATGGCAAGGGATATATTTGGGTGAGCACCGGAACCACGGTGGGTCACGTAGAGTTACGGTGACTATTCAGGGAGAGGATTAAAATAAACGGTAGTTTGAAAAAACTGTGTCTTATTGATCGTATATGCTAACTAATTAGTCAGGAAGTTTGCTATGAATCAATCAGCCTTAAAAGTAATGCAATCGACTATTGCGGTGGTTTCTTACCTTGCTCCCAGTTTTTGTGCTCGCTTGGCATTTCGACAGTGGTTTAAAACTCACCGTCATAATGTACCTAAACGCGAAATTGCTTGGGCATCCACTGCAAAACAGGTAAGCATTCCCAGCGAGCCAGGAAAACTCAATGCACTTGTGTGGCATGGAACTGGCCCAAAGGTCGTATTAGTTCATGGTTGGAACGGTCGCGCCAGTCAAATGGGTGCCTTTGCTAAACCATTGTGTGAAGCAGGTTTTGAAGTAATCGCGATTGATTTACCGGGGCACGGAACATCACATGGTAATAATAGTAGTCTTCCTCTTAGTGCTCAGGCATTAAATGATGTGGTGCAATTTCTTGGTCCAATCCACGTGCTCGTCGGTCATAGCTTTGGTGGCGCCGTTTGTTTGCTAGCGGTTAGTGAGGGACTACAAGCTAAAACGGTGGTGACGATAGGCGCGCCATCCAAACTTGAATGGCTTTTGGATATATATGCGGAATTTTTACACTTAGGCCCAACCGCAAAGCGAAAACTTGCAGGATTATTGGAAGATAAATATGGTCCAGACATCTGGCAACGATGTGACTTTGAACTCACAGGTCCTGATCTTAAGGTAGATGGTTTGATCATCCATGATAGCCACGATAAAGAAGTCCCGGATTATCATGCCGACATCATCGCTAATGCGAGTTCCGCACGTTTATTAAAAACTTCAGGCCTGGGACACACGCGTATATTAAGAAATCAAAATGTCATGGATGAAATTGTGAATTTTGTTAGTGCACAAAATTTTTCCTAATTTGTTGTTTGTAGAACATGTTTTAATGGTGTTCTCGGTTTTTGTCCTGCAAATTATTATAAGCCAATGTTTACGAGTGTGAAAAAACACCAAGTTAATGTTTTCGAGGAAAATCCTACCCCACTTTTTGGTGAGACATTGTGATGGATGATTAGTGGGTGCAACTCCCCGATCTATCGGGGAGTTTAAATAATCGTTTAGGATCTGAATAAACTATTTTGCTATTGCTTTGCGAATCAAATCAGTAATTGTTGAATTACCTTCATCCTCAGCAATTGCAAGCACCGAGTTGCCATCACTATCTCTTGCTTTTGGATCAGCACCATTCTCAAGCAGTAATCTTACCGTTGCTGGGTGATCAAACTCCACCGCCGCCATTAATGTTGTTCGGCCTTTTTTACCACGAGCATTTACATCAACGCCATAATCAAGAATTAGTTTGAGGATATCATTGTTTCCTAATCCTGCAGAAATCAACAATGAATTCTCGTTTGTTGCGTGATCAATTTCAGTTTTACTCGCATATAATGCTTTTAATGCTTCGATATGATTAAAAAACACTGCATTAGTGATCGCAGTAGCACCGTATTTATTTTGCGCATTTACGTTAGCTCCATTTTCAATCAGTATTTTCACAGTTTCAGTCTGCCCATCAGAAGCAGCCATCATCAACGCCGTCATACCATCGATATCTTGAGCGTCAATGGCGGCGTTATGTTTGAGTAGCAATTTTGTTGCTTCAGCCCTTCCATTACCCGCAGCTAGCATTAGAGGAGTTTTGCCATGCTTGTTTGCTTCATTAACATCAGCTCCTTTTTCCAGCATAACGGCAACCATATCTGCTTGCCCTCTAGAGGACGCAAGTTGTAATTCCGTATAGGCATCTCCGGTACATGCGGCTAATGCGAGTAAAAGAGGAGCTATAATAAGTAATCGGATGTTCATATTTGCTTGGTTCATCTATTAGTTAGAAAAATAGCATTTTAACCGAGTCGGTAAGTTACACCAAGTAGGCCTTTGGATTAGAGTTGGATTGCTGGTTACAAATTGAACAGTTTGGCTTTGAAGGTCTGGTGAAAGCCCATAGGTTGTGATGAGGAAGAAACCGCATCAACAGTAGATTAATTGAATTGGTAGAAAAACAAAGATAAGCTTCGTGAATTGTAAAACAGTGTCGCACATTTCATATAGACACTATGATAATTTTGCCTGAACATTAATATTGCATCTAGATTTCTTTCTTATGCATTAAATCTGATAGGTAAAATCCTGCCTTTATTGCAATTGCTTCGATTGTTAGTGAAGGAGACTCTCCGCCGCCACTACTAGGGAAAACACTCGCATCAACAATAAAAAGATTTTTCCAACGGTGGCTGCGACAGTTGGCATCTACCACGGAGTTTTCAATATTTTTTCCCATACGGCAGGTGCCAAAAACATGAGTGGAGCTAAATGTATCGTATGTTCCAAATTCCTCAAAAAATTTATCAACACCTGCAGTGTTTAGAATTTCTCTCGTTTTAGCCGCCATAAAATCCAGACGTTTTATTTCCATTTCGTCCAAGTAAGTATTTATCCGCGCTAATGGTAAGCCGTATTCATCTGTTTTATTAGGATCGAGATCGATAAATGAATTCTCATTGGGTAGACTCTCTCCGACAGAACCCAAACTTAAAGCCCTGCCAAAATTTTCACGCATCGTTTTTTTATGTTTTAAGCCCCAACCATCGACTACGCGGTGCGCATAGTTAATAGGCCCAAGCAGACCAACTTCTGCCATCCCCAAAGTAAAGCGACACCCACCAATTACATCAGGAATGGCATTTGGGCTATTAAAATCCCAACAAATACTGTCAGATGGCAAACCACGATGACTACCGAGAGGCTCAGGGTGTAATCCGCTGCTTACCCAGGACGTGGTCTCCATGAAATTTTTTCCTACTAGTCCGGATTCGTTTGCGATTCCATTGGGAGCTTTGCTCGATTTAGCTGATAGAAGTAGTCTTGGCGTTTCTATCGCCCCACAAGCAACTACAACGTTTCGCGCACTTATTTTATTGGAAACGCCTTCTGAATCGACATAGGTCAGACCACTGATTTGATCTTTTTCACCAATTTCTAAACTTGTCACAGTACATTCGCTACGAACCTCGCACCTGCCAGTGTTAGTGGCTTGACGTATGAATGTTATATCTACACTACCCTTGTCGTTACGTGGGCATCCTCTGGTACAGTTTCCACAATAGTTACAAGCGGGGCGATTGTTGTAAGGCTTGGATAAGATGGCAAGAGAGTTTGCATCCCAGTTTAATTCAAGCGTATTTAACGCGTTTTCTATTTGCTGGCTGGCGTAGCTTTTTAGGTGAGGAGGTAAAAGATGCTGATTTTTGCGAGGTCTAATACGATCGACGGCTGGTCCGGAAACACCAATAATTTTTTCTGCGATTTCGTAAAAAGGTTCCAGTTCATGGTATGAAATCGGCCAGTCTGCACCAACATCAAACATACTTTTTAGCTGCATTGCTTTAGGATTAAGTCGGTGTGCTTCACCGGTAAAATGTAACGTACTACCTCCTATCCCCCTAACATGATGATAGCGCCAACCCAGACGATGATCACTGGCATTTAAAACACCATGTTTGGCGTTCCATGAACTCAAGTGCTGCCACTTTTTATCTAGTTTTTGCATATCTCCAAAAGTATAGCGTCCTTCGCTATTCTTTTTTTTGGGGAAAGAAGCTTGTTCCCAGTTGGATTTTTCGAGATTGTAATCTTTCTCAGGATAAAATCTTGGCCCAGCATCCAGTACCAATGCTTTTACACCTTTAGTTGCCAAAGCCCATGCACATGCGCCACCTCCGGCACCAGCTCCAATTATCACAACATCATGTGATTCAGTTTTCATTTGGTGCTGGCAGGAGGCTGATAGTGATTTAGATACCCAAGAGGTTGAGGTGGACGTGAAATTCCTAAACCCTGCCAACTCTCAGGTCTGGCATAATAAAAATAATATGCGTCATCCAGCGTTGCTCTAAAAAAGACATTCGCTAGACTTCTGGCTTTACTGTTTTCTGCTTTCAGAACAATTTGTTCTTTTTGACGTGACGACAAGTCAATAAAATTCTTTCTGGCAATTCGAAAAGCTTGTGCATCAAGCCATTGAGTACCGTCAACTAGTAATTTATGAAAACTTTTATGTTGAGCGGCTTTTTCCAAAATACGTATATCAACTTCTAGTGAACTCGCGCTGGGAGTACTGTCAGCTGGAATCAAGGTGTCCAGATACGAACTCAGGGTATGCTTTCGGATTTCAGGTGTTGTTTTATTTGGCTTCGCAATCACTGATCGGCAAATACTAAAAATTCCACTACCGATAAGCAAAAAAAGGGAGGTTCCTTTTAACAGGCGACGTCTGGAGGAGTTAACCATAACTCTAGATACCTTTGTTAGTAGTCAATTGTTATTTTGAATTTATTCCTAATCCAAAATTATTGTAATTGCGAAAGTAAAGTATTGGTTTTTCGACGCTTTATTTGTCGATTAACTTTACATCTGAGATGCAAAATCTAAGATAAGCATATACTAAATTATTGTTAAATATACAACTTATTCTCTTGGTGTGAAAATTGTATTTAACTTGAGTAGCGTTGATCTACATAAAATCTTACAAAATAAAGAGTTGGTTTTCAAAGAAAGATTATTAAGAGGTGAGAAAAATGAATAAACTTTTATCACATTGTTCTCCATTTGTGCTTGCTAGTGCAGTTGGAGCATCCGCATTATTAGGATTTGCAGGCAATGCGTCTGCTGGTATTGGCGAAGTACCTTGGACTAGAGCTTCATCAGTAACCGGTGACGTGACTGATAACACCGATGGGACTTGGGCTTACGATTATACCGTTTACAATGATAGCTTTGAAGATTCTACATACGGAGAATATGGCGGCACGCCTATAATTATTGACTGGGAATTACCCTGGTTTGATGATGCAGGTATTGATCCTTCAAGTATTTTTTCACCCTTTGGATGGAGTTGGGCCATTGAAACCATTGGTGACCCCAATTCAGCTACTGGTTGGGAAGGTGCCGCTTCTTGGCAAGACCCGAGCGATCCTTTCTATTTTGGGGACGATAGTCCTTTTACAGATGTAACTCAAGTATTGCATTGGTATGCTGAATTGGGGAGTGAGCAATGTGAAACCGAAATTGGGTGTACTGCCTTTGACTTGGGAATATTTCCCGACGACAGTTTGAGTGGATTCGGTTTTACCGCAGCTTATAGCGAAACAGATGCACCTTATCAAGCTTCATGGTTTGAATTACCTATACAGTCAGGTGATCCTGCATTCCCCCTAATCGGGCCTGCCTCACCAAAGGCGCTAGGAATTATGCAAGTTTCGGAACCTGGCATGATTGGACTTCTCGGCATTGGAGCGCTTGGAATATTTGTTTCACTGCGTCGCCGAAAACAAAAACAGGTTTAATTGACTTTGAAAAAAGCAGCTTTATATAAGCTGCTTTTTTTTTACCTAAAACCCACGCTATACTTTGTGTTTCAATATATAGATGGCAAGTCCACATAAAATATGAAACACATCGTTTATGTCTGGGAGATGGGGCAGGGTTTAGGCCATTTAATGGGTTTTTTACCTCTGGCGGTAGAGCTTCGTCGTAGGGGGCATCGCATTACATTTGTGATGAAAGATTTGTCACGTGCAGAACAGTTTTTAACACCTCATAATTTTGAATTTTTTCAGGCACCCATTTGGTTACCAAAGGCAGTTGGTATACCAAGCGCTGTTACCTTTTCTGATATTCTATTGAGGTTTGGATTTTTGGATTTTAAAGGCATTATCAGCCTTTGCCGAGCATGGCGATCACTACTTTCGGTGATTAAGCCTGATTTACTTATACTGGATCATGCACCCACAGCATTATTAGCAACAACAGGTTTGGGTATCCCACGTGCCCTTATAGGTACAGGTTATTTTTCTCCGCCGCATACTAAACCTCTTCCACCTCTGATGTGGTGGCAGAAAATTCCAAATGAACAGCTCATTCAAAGCGAACAACGGATATTAAATATCGTCAACCAAACACTCGCGGAATTACCCCATCCCTCTTTTAACGCCTTACACGAATTGTTTCATGTTGAAGAAGATTTTATCTGTACTTTTTCTGAACTGGAACATTATCAAGGTAGGAGTGCAACTGAATATTGGGGGTCTAGATTTGCACTGGATGAGGGTATAGCGCCAAGCTGGCCAGTGGGGGAAGAAAAGCGCGTCTTTGTTTATCTTAATCCGCACCATCAGCATTTTGATTTGCTTATGCAAACACTGAACAGCTTGCCAGTTTGCACTCTAGTAGTTGGTTTGGGAGCATCGAAACAGCAAATTGTTAAATACCAAAGTCCACGAATTCATCTTGTTAATAGCATTGTAAATATAAACAAAGCAAGACAAGAATGTGATTTTGCCATCAATCATGGCGGGCATGGTACAGCCTCAGCTATGTTGTTAGCTGGAAAACCCTTATTGTTGTTACCAAATCACGTAGAGCAATTGATTATGGCTAAAAATGTTGAAAAACTTAATTTAGGGCGATATGTGGAAATAAAAGCTAAAAAACCGAATTTTAAATCGATGTTAAAAAGTTTGATTTCTGAGGAAAAGTTTTCAGACAATGCAAAATTGTTTGCAGAAAAATATCAGGAATTTAATCATGAAAAACAAATACATCAGATGGCTAATCGTTGCGAGGAACTCATGCCCTGAGACGTCTATACACTACGCCGGCCACTGAAATGAGAGATCTAGCATCCCTTGAGAGTATGCAGAAACTTGTTGCAATTCGGAATGAGAATAATTATCATTTATAAAACTAATCACAATTATTTCTCAGAGGTAATAAAGATGTATTCATACAAATCAGCACTTATGGTGTTTGTTGCTGCTTTGGCAACATTGGTTGTCTCAACTCTCAGCGTAGCATCCGAAGAGGTTGTTATTTATTCAGCACGTAATGAGCAGCTAATTAAGCCTTTGTTTGATACTTATACAAAAGAAACTGGTGTTAAAGTAAAATTCATTACCGATAAAGCCGGCCCTTTAATGCAGCGATTGAAAGCAGAGGGTAAAAGAACACCGGCTGATCTGTTCATCACCGTTGATGCGGGTAACTTATGGCAAGCAGCCAATTTTGGATTGCTTCAGCCTGCTAATTCAAGCGTGTTAGAGAAAAATATCCCAGAGCATTTAAGAGATCCCGGCAACCAGTGGTATGGTTTGTCAATTCGTGCTCGTACTATTGTATATAACACTAAGAATTTAAAAGAGTCGGACCTTTCAACGTATGAAGATTTGGCAGACCCGAAATGGAAAGGTCGTTTATGCCTACGTACTTCCAAGAAGGTTTATAACCAATCACTGGTTGGAATGATGATCGCGGAGCATGGTGTTGCTAAAACAGAAAAAATTGTGAAGGGTTGGGTGAAAAATCTAGCAACTCGTCCATTTTCTAACGATACGAAAATGATGCAAGCGGTTGCCGCTGGACAATGTGATGTGGGAATTGCAAACACTTATTATTATGGACGGCTGTTGAAGAAAGACGCAAATGTTCCCTTGAAGTTGTTTTGGCCTAATCAGCAGTCCGGTGGTGTGCATGTGAATATATCTGGCGCTGGTGTAACTAAACACGCTAAAAATAGTAAAGGCGCAATCGCGTTACTTGAGTGGCTCTCTTCTGAAAAAGCACAACAGCAATTTGCGGCTTCTAATATGGAGTACCCTGCAAACCCCGACATAAAACCGGTTGCGGTTGTTGCATCATGGGGAGAATTTAAAGCGAACCAGATCAATGTTAATCGAGCCGGTGAATTGCAGGTGGATGCGGTTAAGCTAATGGATCGTGCTGGCTATAAGTAATAAACAAGAACTTGACCAAGCAAGCCCGCCCCTGTAGAAAGGGGCGGGCTGTTTTATTGGTGGAAAAAAAGATTTAAACAATGCAGGACGATGGTTTCAAATAATGGGTATTTTACTTCGCAGCGCGAGAGTGTTTACCCAGGGATGGCGAATTTCAGCGATTTTGATCGCTCTCGCTGTTCTTATGCC
>CALZJE010000061.1 GCA_945787715.1 uncultured Ectothiorhodospiraceae bacterium
AATTGATGAAATTTCACCCTTGTTTAAACGAGAAGCAAACGGCATCATGGCGGTTCCAGGCCTTCCATATGTTACAGAGGCGATCATCCTCTCTGTTGTCAGCTCGTTGAATGGATCCGCCGATGTGAAATTTCTAGGCGGAGGATTTAGTCCATTTTTTGCCCACACTGCTGTATTGCCATTGTCGCCGTGACAAGCAGAGCAATGCTTATCATAAAGTTTTTTACCTTCAACGCCTTTCGCCGTAGTGGTAATCGCTTTTTTGATTCCCATAAATTGTGTTTGGATATATTCAGCCAAACCACGCACCGCCTGCCCATCAAAACGTTTACCATAGCCCACCATTGCAGTACCGGGTACCCCTTTCTGAATAGCCTGTATCAATGCAGTAAGTGTTAATCTTTCTTTGCTGTGTTCAGAAGTAAAATCGGTCGGCATGGGTGAAAGAGAAGCGCCTGCGCGCCCTTTACCATTACCACGATCACCATGGCAAGTAGCACATTGTTTATGATAAATCTTTGAATAATCGATTGTTTCACTTGCGCTCACCTCTGCTAATAGAATAAACGCAAATAAAAAAGACCATATGTTTTTTAACATTTTTACCCTGAAAAATTGCTGGATTTTTTACCACTTCTATTGAGTATAGATACCTAATATATAGAAAGTTTTTACATTAGATCTAGCACCAGTTAACGTTTTACGCTAATCTAATGAGCTTTCAAAACTCTTTCTATTATTATCGAAAGATAAAAAGTTACGGCTAAACAGTATACGCACAAAAAAACATCATCTACGAGTTTCTAAATTTGAGCCATTGGATCGTTTTTAAGGCGTTGCTCTAACTATGATAACAAATGAATCACCAGGATTGGCTTCATGCATGTTAAAAAATTGACAAATTTTATACGACAGCCTTTACGTTTGATGTTGGTCAGTATTTTAGCATTGTCGTCATTGGCGTGGTTAAGCCTAACCCATGGTGAAGCAATAATCGGCGATCCTGTTCAAGGGACTAACGATACAATCCTTGGTTCAAAACATGATTTCAGTGGTTTAAATAGAAGAGCCGGTGTTGTTGCTATGCCCACAGTCGCATTCTCAGATTACGGCAACCCCTGTGTGTACTGCCATATCCCGCCAGAACAGGCAGATACCGATTCTATTGCCAAAGGCGCTATTGAGGGTTGGAACAGATATCAACCGGCAACTGACTCATATCAACTTTATGACAGTTGGTTTTTGGATTCAAAAACTGAAAGCCCAAGCCCTATTACACTACTTTGCTTATCTTGTCATGATGGCACAATGGCAGTCGATATGGTCGTTCATCGACCAAAGTCATTTAATATCTCTGAAGATAGTGCGCTCCATATGCGTATTAATAGTGAAGACAATACGATTAGTTGTGGCAAGTGTCACAACGGTCGAGTTGCACATAGTATCGCCATTAAACATATCGATACCGATTTAAAAAACGACCACCCCGTTTCCATGCGTTTTGCAGGATTTCTT
The DNA here is from genome assembly GCA_945787715.1 of uncultured Ectothiorhodospiraceae bacterium. Classification (GTDB taxonomy): domain Bacteria; phylum Pseudomonadota; class Gammaproteobacteria; order S012-40; family S012-40; genus CALZJE01. Next base: position 1,516 of record CALZJE010000061.1, read on the forward strand.
CGCTCTGATGAAGACTTCCGCCGCCCTCACACACCTGAAGGTTTTAGTAATGGGGTAAAACTTTATGAAGGCCGTGTTGAGTGTGCAAGTTGTCATAACGTTCATGACCCTTCAAAAGATCTTTTCCTTCGTGCTAATTCGGATGTGCTTTGCCAAACATGCCACACAAAATAGGCGCTAAAGGGAATATTAAAATTGTTGTTGCTGCACTTGCTGGCTTACTGGCAGTAGGATGCGCATCGACACCCGATTTTAAAAAACCTGAACCACCAGTATTTCCACCACCTCCGGCGGAGCCTCGTTTTATTTTTGAAGCTTCTCTCCGCAGCAGTAGCAATATCCAAGACCCAACATTTGCAGAAAAGTTAAGAGAAATTGCAACTGGCGATACAGTTACACCCTCGGGTCTCAGCAAACCCTACGGCGTTGTCGCTCACAAAGGCAATGTGTTTATCACTGATACTCAACAACGCGCAATAGTGCTGTTTGATCTCAACAAAAAAATGGTTAAGCTCTTCGGAAACGAAGGTCCCGGATCCCTGCTAAAACCATTGGGAATAGACATCAGTAAAGAAGAAGAAGTTTTTGTTGCCGATATAACAGCAAAACGCATTGTGGTGTTTGACCTACAAGGTAATTATCTTCGAAGTATCGGTGATGCAAATATTTTCTCGCGTCCTGTCAGTGTTGCCGCAGACCCAACGTCAGATAAAATCTATGTCGTTGATACCGGCGGACTTGATTCAGATTCGCATCATGTATTAGTGTTTAACCGAAAAACGGGAAAGCACATTGAAACAATCGGTAAAAGAGGCCGAGCAGCAAACGAATTCAATATCCCTTTGCAAGCTAGCATTACAAACGATGGAACGTTGTACGTTGTAGATAGTGGTAACTTTCGCGTTCAGCGCATTAACAAAAGCGGCGAGTTTACTGGATCATTTGGCGGCATCGGGAGACAAAGTGGACAATTCTCGCGCCCTAAAGGTGTTGCTACTGATAGGGAAGGTAACGTCTACGTCGTTGATACTGCCTTTGGAAATGTGCAAGTTTTTAACCCTACTGGCGAACTACTGCTATTCATGGGAGATAGAGCAACATCGGGCGGCCCTGGAAGATACAGCTTGCCAGCAGGAATTGATGTTGATGAGAATGGGAAAATCTATATTGTTGATCAATTTTTTCGCAAAGTCGATATTATTCGACCAATAGATGCAAAACCATTTGATGTCTTTCTAAGCCAATAAAATCTCATCGACTACTAAGCAAGCTCTGTTGCTTGAGAATCAACTTTCCAGATATTACTCTCTTCAATCCAGCTTAACATCTCGTTCATTGGCATTGGCTGTCCTAAATAGAAACCTTGCACAGAATCGCAGCCAAGCTCGCCTAAAATAACCAGCGCTTCTCTTGATTCAACCCCTTCTGCGACAACTTCCAAGCCAAGCTTGTGAGCTAAATCAATGGTTGATCTAACAATGACTGCACTATTACTGTCATCGGTTAATGAAAGCCCAAAAGATTTATCAATCTTCAATTCATTAACTGGCAATTGTTGAAGATAGTTTAACGAAGAATAACCAATTCCAAAATCATCAATAGAAATATGTAATCCCATTTTATTCAAGCGAGTTAATGCAGTAATGACATTCTCAGGCTCATCCATCAAATAAGTTTCGGTGATTTCCAGCTTGAGACGAGAAGCATTCAAGTTATATCGATTAAGCACCTCAACAATTTCGTCAGCAAAATGGGGATCAGCCAAATTCACCATTGAAAGATTGACAGACACTTTCAAATCATAACCAAGCGCCACATAGTGCTGACATTCTTCCAGCGCTTGTGTCAGCACCCAAACTGTCATCGGTCGAATTAACCCAGTCTGTTCGGCTAACGGTACAAACTCATCTGGCAACAACAACCCGTGTTTTGGGTGATTCCAGCGTACCAAGGCCTCAACACCACTCATTTTATTTGTTTTTAAATTCATTTTAGGCTGATAGTGCAATACTAATTCATTACGCTCAATCGCCTCTTTAAGCTCGGTACTAATAGCCAGTTGTTTTAAACTATTTTGATCAGATGACGCGTCGTAAATGGAAAAACCGCGGTTGCTTCGTTTTGCCACATACATAGCCACATCAGCGCGCTGTAGGAGTGTTAAGGGCGAACGGCCGTGTTTTGGAAAAGTAGCAATCCCCAGACTGGCACCAACATGTAAACTATGCCCTTCAATATAAAGTTTCTTCTCAATAGCAGCAATGACTTTATGCGCAATCATAACTGCTTGGCCTTCATCAGCTGTCGGTAGCAACAAACAAAACTCATCCCCGCCCAAACGTGCGACAGTATCCGACTCCCTTAAATTCACTCGTAAACGTTGCGAAATCTGCTGCAATAATTTATCACCGACTAGATGACCTAACGTGTCATTAACTTCTTTAAAACGATTCAAATCGATAAGAATCAATGCTAGTTCATTTTCATCCCTCTCTGCCGCTCGAATTGCTTGCTGAAGACGATCTAACAATAACGTTCGATTTGGTAAATCAGTTAAAGCATCGTGCATGGCTTGATAATGAAGCGCTGCAATCCTAGCTTTACGGCTCGTTATATCTCTAACAATCGCAATGAAATAACGTTTCCCCCCTAATTGCATATCACTCACAGCTATATCCATCGGGAACACTGAACCATTCTTCTTCTTACCCGATATTTCTCTCGCCACACCAACCAAGATATTTTTCCGCTCCCCCTCAATATCTTGTAACAAGAAAGATTCATTTTTCTTTCTCATGCTCTCTGGAATCAGAATATCAATATGATGACCAACTAATTCATCAGCTCTATAGCTAAAAATGTGTTCGACTGCCGGGTTAACCGAATCAATCGTGCCATCCTCAGTAATAGTTATAATTCCATCAACCACATTATCCATCACAGCACGAATTCGCGCTTCATAAACGGTTAGGTCTTTTTGCATTTGGTTAAATACAACAGCAAGCTCGCCAACTTCGTCATCATTAACGACATTAATGTGCGCACTTCTATCACCTTCACCTGCAGACATAATTGCGTTACGTAACTCATTGACAGGTTTGATGACACTCATCCTAAGTGAAAGCCAAACAGCCAATGCGAGAACTGTAACGAGAAACACCGCCCAAAACCAGAGCAGAGCTTTCATGTCAGTGATTCGTTCTTCGGTGTGTTTGGAGGATATTGAAAGCTTTAAAATCCCTCGTAATAAGGTTGTGTCATAACCATGACATGCGAGGCATTCAACGTCCGCCTGAATTGGCATGACTACTGTTAATATTCCAGGCTGGGATAGGTCGTGTGATATTTTACCTTCAAGTGCACTGTTAAATATCTTTGGGGGAACAGGGCTAAATCCTTCATGCACATCGTAGATCTTACGTTGAAAACGGGGCTGCCCAAGATATTCATTGACAGCTTCTACTGTATTTAGATCGGTAAATGCGGGCTTTCCATCTCGGCGTATAACTTCCAGATCTTCAATGCCTGCAACACCATGTAAACGATCAATCCATTCTCTTGCAAGCGTTCCATTGCCGTTCAGCATTAATGTTTTCAAACTGCCAAGCAAGGTTTGAGCATGAACATCTGCTTGTTCAATACCCTGTTCTTCGATTGCCTGAGTAAGCACTCGATCTACCCATAACGCCATCATTACTACCAGCAAAAATATAATGCTTGATATAATAATGGCTAATCTTGTGCTTAAACTTTTCATTTACACCTTACTCAATTTGTTCACTGCCTGCACTTTAACTACTTGCCTGCAATCGCTTTCTAAGAAAACTTAATCATCCCTGTATAGCATCCTTTCTTTATAATTACATTCAACCTAATTGAGATATCAACTCTGAGCAACAAGCACTTTTTGTATTTCGCTGTGGTATTTTCGTGACTCATAACATCTGCTCGGTTAGGGGTAATAGCAAATTCAGCCCCCCCCCAAGGCATACTCTTACTACTCTTTTTCAACTGTTCCGACAAATAATATAGCTTCAAAGTTCTTTCTTAGTGATTTACTGTAAAAATTTGACATAAATACACCTTCGCTAAATCGTATTTTGGTATCTTTTTGAATAACATTGCTCGGTGCAGCCAACCAGATCAACTTAATTCCTGTATTAACTAACATATAACTATAGCTTTCAGTATCTATGCGGTCTACTACAACACCTGAGTTGTGTAGTTCAACTTCCTGGTCATTTTGGTTATGAGACATTAGCGTCTCATTTCGTTGAGTTTGCGTTCCCCAATAACCTATTTCTCCATTACTATCAAAACCTGAGTACCACACTGACTGTTGATATGTTTGCCGCGTCGAGCCACCTAAAATATATAATTTATTATTTACTAAAATTGTCATGAAATTTGCCATTTTCATTGGTAGCTTCGTCGATTCTTGCCAAGCAGCCTTCTCCAGACCATGACTTATATTAAGTTTTTCGACTGAATTCAGGTATTCATTCCCACTAATCCCGCCAAGCGCATAGACACTTTTATTATAAGAAATACTACTAAACGCGTAACGCCCTTGGTTTAAGGAGTGAGTAGACGCCCAACTCAGAGGTTCAGATTGTAGTGAAGTAAATTCAACACTTTTAATCCCCACACCTTTAGTTTCATGGTGGCCACCGATCACGAAAATGTAGTCACCAACTTTTGAAATCGAATTCACATAACGCGGCCGAGTTAACGTATTATCAAGAAGTGACCATTCATCTATTTCGCCATTTATATTAAATTTTGCAACCTCAACATTGTTAAGCAAAGTTCCGCCAAACCCACCCAATGTATATAGGGAGTCTTGATGAATAAAGAGCTTTGAACATCGACGTGGAATTAATAGTTCTTCAGTTTCTATACGCCAATCGCCAAGCTGTCCATCTGGAAAAATTGGTGCACTTACGATGTTTTTTAACAAATTTTTACCATATGCTCCGTTTCCACCACCAACAACGTAAATACGGTTTTTGAAAACCACTGCAGAGGTGAATCCCCTGGACAGTGGCATTCTACTAACGATCCTCCACGGGGAAAGTGAGCCATTTTCACTCACTTCAGCCATTTCAACACTACTTAAAAATATTCTGCCATCAACACCACCAATAACATAAATTTTGTTTCCATATGTTACTGCTGCAGCCCCCGCACGAGCGACTGTCATCGAGTTTGTTTTTTCCCAACCAGGCACCCAGACTTCTTGAGCACTCCCTGTTTTCAGAAAAAAAACTAAACACCACGCAACTAAAAGCCAGCAATGGTAAGAATTGAGCTTCTCTGTAAAGCGCCTCAATTTTCTAAAATCTAAATTTGCTTATGAAGTCTAGCAACGCCACCAAAACTACCTACCCAGATACTCCCGTCAGCGGCATTTGCCATTGAGAATACGTTATCAGCATAGAGGCCATCTTTCCGGGCAATAACTGTAAATTTTTCACCTTCAATTTTAGCAAGACCGTGGCTTGTGCCGGCCCAGATTTTTCCATCGCCATCCTTGTAGAGCATAAAAATATGATTTGAAGGTAATCCATCAAGTGTCGAATAGTTTTTCCATTGTTTGCCGTCAAATCTTGCTAATCCACCACCCCATGTACCACTCCAGACAATACCATCGTCATCCACCTCAAGCGACACGATGTAATTTGGATTGTATGCCGCATTTATACGAGATAATCCTTGTTCTTCTTTTTGCCGAGCATGGTGTTGGGATGCGCTACCTGGATCGCGAGAAAATTTGATATCATTTTTAACAATTTCGTAGCTATTTCCTAATCCGTCTTCATGTTGCCAATTTTCCCATTTACCATTTTTAAAATGGGCTAATCCATTTTCTGTCGCAAACCACATCGAGCCATCTTTTCCCTCTTCAAGGCCATAAACCCAATCATTCGGCAAACCACCGCCTGTGTTTTCAATATTGTATGTTTCCCATTTTTCAGGATTATCCAATTCGCCATCAATTACTCGATTAGCGCCAGACCAAGTCGCGATCCAAATATCTCCGTTAGCCACCTTTTGCACGTCATATACAAATTGATCCGCCAAGCCATCTGGAATATTATAATTTTTCCAGGAATCATTTGCTTGATCATAAACAGACAAACCTCCACCATAAGTTCCTACAACTATTTTTTCGTCGAGCTTACTGACATGAAAAACACCATTTGATAGCAGATATCCACCTGCAACATCAAAAAGTTTATAGTTATCTGTTTTTAATTCGTAACGAATGATACCCCCAGAGGTTCCAACCCATACAAGATCACCGTCAGCCAGCATGCCCTTTACGTTTCGATTTCCAACACGAAAATGGGAGAACTTTGGCTCTGGAAGCAAAGATTTTACTTCAATCTGAGTAGATATTTTTTCAGCCAGTTTTATTTCTGGTTCTTGAGTTTGCTCAACACCATCAGATTTAATATTTTCTAAAACCTTATCATCACCTTTAACTACAGTCCTTTCACCCTGTGAGCGCCCCAAGCTATAAGCTATTAAAACAACAACAAGGCTCACAATAAAAATCACAATAATATTTTTGCTATCTAACTTCACATCTTTTCCTTTTGTCCAACGCTATTTGGCCATAACTATTTCTTACACAACTATTTCTTACACAACTATATTTAGCGATATAGCCCGACCTTAAATATATTAACCTCAAACAATATTACTCCATGCTTGGGTTTTGGGTAATGACGTTAATTTTTCTTTTTTTCGAGCAATGACACTCCATGCCGGGTTCCTACCCACACTTTCTGATGACTATCTGTAACAATCGCGTACACATGATCATCCAACAAACCGTCTTCCTTATCGTATAATTGCCAATGCCCTTGGTGATATCGACTTACACCTTTGTTTGTTCCGAACCAAAACGTATCACTATTTTCTATAGCTATACTGTATACAATGTTCCCTGCGAGCCCTTCATTGACAGTTAAATTATTCCAACTTTTTCCATCAAAGTAACTGACCCCACCTCCCCAAGTCCCCACCCAGACTTGATCATCGTCTGAAACTTTTACACAAAAAACATAATCTGGATTATAACTTTCGTTACCTTCGACCAAAACACTCAGATTATGACGAGAGCGTGTACCTAAACCTGTATTACCACTAAAAGGGAGTTTTTTATTATTTGCCGCACCGAGACCATCCTTGCTCGTCCAAACATGCCAATTCTCACCATCGAACATGTTTACCCCGCCTTCGGTACCAATCCAGACTTGATTCTTGGAATCAACATCGAGGCCGTATACCCATTCATTTACCAACTCCTGAACATACGTTTTAAATTCTCCAGTCTTATAATCCACTCGATTAAGTCCTGCCCACGTACCAATCCAAAGTGCTTCATCTTTCTGCTCGGCAAATGAATAAACCCAATAGTCAGCGAGTCCATGCATTGGAAAGTAAGATTTCCATGACTTTCCGTCATATTTGGAAATCCCGCCTCCATTGGTACCAAACCAAGTGCTATTGTTTGAGTCATTAAATACGGCAAAGACATATTCATTTGCCAAACCATTCTCACGAGTAAAAGTTTGTTTAACCTCACCTTTTGTGGGATCAACTTGCAATACACCGACAGAGGTTCCAACCCATAAATTATTTTTTTTTACGTCTAATGATAATGCTCGAACAAATACATTTCTTCCAACATTAAAGGTTTCAGTAAGTTTGTAAGAATCAACAAATCCGCTGCTTTTAATTTGAAGTTTTTCGTTTTTCGCTATAGGAGTATCACTTGAGCACGAGCTTATTATGAAAACAGCTGCAGATAGCCACAAAGCAACAGGGTTAAATTTGCTCACCGAAAAGTCCTTAGATAAGCAACGACATCTTGAATTTCTTCATCTGTTAAAAGTCCACGATAACCAGGCATAATACCTATTCCATCATTAACCACATTAATTAATTCGCGGTTCATTTTAAATAAAATATTACTCTCCGTAAAATTAGGCACCCCTGGCATCTCGCCCGCCCCATTATGTCCATGACAAGAAACGCACTCTTTTGAATAAACATCTTTGCCATTAAACACATTGTTGGCAAATGCTAAACTTGGCGAAATAATTATCAGCATCATCAAACACACTTTAAGCTTCATATTTCATCCTCATTACTGCAGAAACGACACTTTAAAACTATTATGCTGCAATTTACATATCCATTAAACATATTTATTTAGGCAAAGAAAAAGGCTGATTTGTTTCCAAATCAGCCTTTTTAAAATCATACGCTATTTACAACTATTTTATGCCTTGCCGCAGTTTACGCTCTGAAAACCATTCATCCCCTACGCCAGCGTTTATCTTCACTTTATCAACCTCAAAAAAAGATTTGTGGAAAGTTTGTACGTTTTGAACATGCACTTTTTCCCACACCCAAGCATCATTAATTTTTTGCCACTTGAGAAGTTGTCGTTTCAGAAAAACTTCTTTACGGTCATAGTAATCAACCCTTACTTTCACACATTCATTAGCGTTACTTGCCCGAGAATACCAGGAAATACGCTTACTATACTGATAGTCACTGTCTTTAGGGGTGCTCGCTATAACAAAATATTCTTGCCCATTCTTATCTTTATCAATACGAATCAATTTATGATCATCTGCTTTAACATCTCGATATGAGATATCACCATAAGTTAAATCCGAACCTAAAAAGCTGTCAGCCAAATCACGCACAGAAACTCTTCGTATCTTCCTCAAAACCGGCAAATAGATCCACTGCTCAGCATTCTTTCCAGATTCAGATACATACGCCCAGCGCATGAATCCAGCACCTTTTGCATCAGGTGGGTACATCGTGAACAAGACCATTTTATCAAAAACATCTTCCTCACCTTTCATATCTTTCCATAAACGAAGATATACAGTTTTTCGCTCGTTCCCCGACTTATCTGTCAATGTAATGCTTAATTGCGATTTTTGATTTTCTCCAGGATATTTATTATCACACTGCGCAACAATATCCTGACCTATTAAAGGACTAGCATCAGACGTTTTAGGGCTAGTTTCGCTAGAAAAAGCAATTATTGAAAATAAACTTATAAAAACAAGGAGTAGAAAGCATTGAATATTTCGAACATATAACCGCATTAAATATATCCCTCAACAATTAACTTTGACGAACAGTCAAATTTTGTCCCTAAATTAAAAAGCGAGTATGACAGCCAATTTATATACTAAACGACTGAAATTGAAAAAAAAACATTTAAATTTTGCAATACTCACTCGATAACACAGAAATCAATTGTTTAAGAAAATAAATTCCCAATATAACAAGAACTCTGAACTAACGTATTGAGATTATACTGCATGCAAACAAAACTGAGTGTTTATAATTTTGTAGTTGTAACACATCACCGATCTTATTGAATCAATAGTTTATCTTAAAATTCATTTTCAAAAAAGCCATTAAATAATGAAACTTGCATAAAAAAAGGAAGGCTAATAAGCCTTCCTTTTTATTTTATAGTCCAATCAGCAATAAATAATTATTACAAACAATCAGCACCTGAAGGATCTGTAATACATGGTGCACCCCCAGGTAGAAAATCAGGAGCTACAGGAGGAGCAACAACAAATGCTTCATGCCATGCACTTGCACTAGTTGAGTTAGCTGTAGTAAAGCCAAACTCACTTATTGTTTTTGGGGTTGTTACATTTTGGAATGATAAAAATCCAAAGTCACCACCTAAGCTGCCTGTACCAGTACCTAGAGCAATTTTTTGCCCTATCCAAGTGGCCTTAACATCGTCTGTTGCTACCCAATCTAGCGTTTCACCATTTAATGGTACCGATCCGGGAGCGGCTAACAACTTCCCCTGGCGCTCTCTAAAAGCAAATACCTGTACATCAGTGGGCGAGAGAGAAGTCGCTGACTCCAAACCTGCTGACTGATCGATACTCATAGCAAATCCATCACGTACGCCTGCAGCATCGTTACTACTTACATAGTAGAACGTCGTGTCAAAATCATCGCCGATACTAGTAGTCGGACCTTTATCCACCAATGTTTGACTAATAGCAACAGGATTTGAAGCTTCTGTCGCAGCCCAACCTGAAGTTATCGCACTTTCAGAGGTAAACACTGTGTTTCCTACCTCTTCTGTTATTTTTTGCTGCGAAAAAATACCATTAACATTAGGCGCTGGAGTCCCGCTGGTTGAAATCCTCATTTGCACAAAACTTACATCTTCAAACGGCAATTCACCAGCGTTGCCTGAAGCATCTTGATCGGTAACAATCGTCATGATGTATGACACCCCTGCTTCCGATGGCTCTGTGGCGTTAGAATTAAGTTGCAGCTGTATAAAACCTGCACCTTGAGCAACAGTGCTACAAGTAAAATCTACCTCACAAACAGTGCCAGCACCGACATTAATCGTAGCGTCAGGACCACTAACATCCCAACCACCAAATTGTAAATCAGCTTTAGTTGCAGCCAATGCTGCGCCACCCATAACTAATGAGAGTGCACTTGCTAATGCAGCAACTTGAAACCCCTTACGCATAGTTTTCTCCTAATTTCTTAAAGAGTTACATGGTTGATGCCGTCACAATGATGCAGACAGCAACCCGCTATTCTAAAACACATACCTTTCATAACATTAGAAACTATCAATGTTCATCGGTATTGTCAAGAAAACCAATTAAACTTTGATTTTGCTGTGCTGATTGACTTAACTAAACACATTAACTTTAATGCATTATATATCAGCAATTTACAAGAAATAACAGCGCAACCACAAAGCCCATTAATTGATACTAAACGCCCTATACTGAAGTATATCGGACATTTTTTATACTTTATAATGGTTACACATAATAGTAAATACCTATAAAGCCCATAAGCAGTGCATATGAAAATGTAGCGTATTTATAAATCCTAGTTAATAAGTATGAAAATTGGTTGAAATTAAATTATTTCGCGTAAGGCCATAGTCGACTCGACTCATCGAAGCATAATCCACTCGAATTTGTCGATAGTTCTCAATTGGGATATCTAAGGATTTACAAATACAGATTCGAATAGGCCCAACGTGAGAAACAATTGCAATGGTTTCTCCTCGATGCTTGCTTTTTATCTCATTCAAACTTTCAATCAAGCGAGACTCTACATCTTTTATTGTTTCGCCATTTTCTGGCGTAAAGCCTACGTTATCTTGCTTCCATTTAGAATATAACTCAGGATATTGCTCTTCTATTTCATGAAAATATAGTCCTTCCCAAATTCCAAATCTTTGAAATACCTTGTGACTTCAGTGAAACTGCAGCAGATTTCGCCTGAAATATTCCCTCAGAGTTCAATAGGGGATCTTCCGTCTCATCACAATAAATTCGATCCAGAGGAAAATCCGTCTTGCCGTGGCGGACAAATATTACATTGGTACTTGACTCTTTGCTTCTCATTATTTTGATTATGTCCTTCTATTCCAAATACTTAGACTGCCATTGCAAGTATAACTGATGCGTATGCTGCATAAATTCTTCTTTATTAGAAAAGTCAGCTGGATTTATTGCATCGTACACATAATACGTCGCTCTATTATTTTTTGTTATGAGGAAATGCCATATTTTTTGTATTAGTGTGTGTGGCGATGTCCACTCAAAATCATCCTGTGACTCATAGTGTAAAAAAACAGGGAGAATGGGAATTCCACTTTGTAATGCTATATCAAATGCACCATAACGGAAAGTTTCAAAAATTCGGCGCCCTTTGCAACCCCCTTCAGGATATAAGGCAATATTCTTGCCTTTTTTAAGTTCGTTAACAATCTGCTGTCCAGCTTCTGCTCTCGACTCTTTCGATTCACGATGAACATACAACGTACCTGCAGCATTGCTTATTCGACCAAAAACAGGCCAACTTTTAACCTCGATTTTTGCAAGCGAGTAAACATTAAACATTGCTGGCATACCAACATCTTCGAACGCTGAAGGATGATTGGCTATGAGAATATATTGATCAGGCAAAGGATGAAGATTTTTTTGATTTAGCTTTAAATCCACGCCTAATGCACGAACGAATGACTTACACCATATACGGAAAAGAAATGGGTAAAATTTATCCAAATGCTTTTTATTTAGAAAAGACAAGAAATAGGCCAGAATAGTAAGAATAAAAAAATCGATCCATAGCAAACCAATTTTTATTACCCGAAATACATAATAAAACATGCTATCAGCTCCAATTCCTTTAGAGAATCAATAAACTATGATTGACAAGTGCAGGCTATGTTCAAGCTAAGCTGGTTGAATATAGATAATCCACAGTTTATTTAAGTCAGACATGATCAACAAGTATGCCACACTTGTTTAACTTGTTCTGCGAGAGTCATAGGATCAAAGGGTTTTGGAATCACATCAACCGCCCCCATTTCTTTGTATTCTGCGATTTCAATTGGTTGAACTTTCGCCGTCATAAAGATAACAGGCACATTTTTTAGTGCTTCCATTTTCTGCATTTCTTTGAGAGCAGTAGGTCCATCCATCTCTGGCATCATAACATCCATTAAAACCAGATCAGGTTGAAACGCAGGGGCTTTCTCTAATGCAATACGACCGTTTTCACAGGATTCGATCGTAAATCCACCGACTGTTTCCAAGGCCAATCGCGCGACTTGAGCGATATCTCTCTCATCTTCTACATATAATATTTTTTTCAGCTCACCTGATGGCATCTCAATTCTTCCAGAATGATAGTTTCAACACAGTATCGAACCAAATACATTTTGCCTTTAGACGACTTAGCAGAATTTGCAAAGCTCGCGCTTAGTTATCATCAAACCGTCTAAGTTTGTTTTCGAGATTTGCCAATGATTCTTGTGTTTGCTTTAATTCCTTTAAAAGTTCGTTATGGGAAGCAGGATTTTCCAGCTCTCTTAACCGGTCTGCCTTAGCCTCATCAAGATTATTGATTACAACAGCAATAAACAGGTTTATAACAACAAAAGTACCTACCACAACAAAACTCACAAAATATATCCACATCAATGGATGAAGCTCCATTGCGGTGTACATAACATCTGTCCAATCTTCTAACGTAACAATTCGGAACAATGTGAGCAAGGAAACCCCAAGCGAGGACCAATGTGTGGGATCGTGCTCATGGAACAAATGATAGCCAGCTACTGCATAAATATAAAAAATTATTGACATAAGCAGCATGATATTCCCCATACTAGGAATACTTTTTACAAGTGTAGCAACGATAATTCGCAACTCGGGAATAACAGAAATCAATCGCAATACTCGAAGCAATCGTGCTAAGCGAGCAAGCATGGCGAATTCACCACTTGCTGGAATCAGTGACAAAACGACAATGGTAAAATCAAAAAGATTCCATCCGTTACCAAAGTACTTTTTAAACTGAGGTGCAACCGCTGTTATTTTTACAGCAGCTTCTAAAATAAAAACACTGAGGATAATGTTGTTCCCCCAATTAAGTAAGGGGAAGTAGTCCTTCACGATCCAAGGAACAGTTTCTAAGCCAAGAATAATTCCATTAATAATAATCAGTGCGATAATGACTTGATCAAACCGCGCATGGCTAACCAGCTTACTGCAGAAACTTCTCATTTACCCCAACCAAACTCTCGCATTTCGGAACATTCTCATCCAAGCACCATTGTCTTTCCAGTCATCAGGTTTCCATGAGAATTGCGATGCCAAAAATACACGCTCTGGATGAGGCATCATGATAGTGAATCGACCATCAGACGTTGTAAAGCCCGTTAAACCATCGGGCGAGCCATTTGGATTTGCCGGGTAGATTTCTGTTTGATTGTGATTATTATCCACATATCGCAAGCAAGAAATTGCTTGCTCTGCTTTTTCATTTGATGAAAACTCAACTCTCCCCTCCCCATGTGCAACAGCAATGGGAACAATAGAACCTTGCATTCCATCTAGAAAAAGGGAAGGAGATTCTGTCACTTCAACAAGAGAAAGACGAGCCTCAAACTGCTCAGAACGATTGCGTTCAAAATGCGGCCAAGCATCAGCCCCAGGAATTAGCTCAGAAAGCTGAGACATCATCTGGCATCCGTTACACACACCGAGACCAAAGCTGTCATTACGATTAAAGAAAGCGCTGAATTCATCATATGCTTTGTTATTGAATAAAATCGATTTGGCCCAGCCTTGCCCCGCGCCCAGCACGTCACCATATGAAAAACCACCGCACGCAACCAAGCCTTTAAATTCTTCAAGACTTGTTCTGCCTGAAATAATGTCACTCATGTGAACATCAGTACTGAGAAAGCCTGCTCGATCAAACGCAGCTGCCATTTCTGTGTGGCCATTAATACCTTGCTCTCGAAGAATTGCGATCTTGGGTCGAGTGCCTTTATTAATAAAAGGTGCTGCAATATCTTCATTTAAATCATAGGTGGTTTTACAACTAAGACCTGGATCATCGTTACGACCTACTTGCTCATACCACTGATCTGCACATTCAGGATTATCACGGAGTCGCTGCATTTGGTAAGACGTTTCTGACCAGGCACGATGTAGAGCCTCTCTGGTATCACTAAAAACAACCTCTCCATTACGATAGAAAGAAATACTATCGCTGGGAGTGACAGTCCCAATGGCATGACTATGCTTAGCTAAACCATTAACTTTCAATATTTCATTAACACGATCAACATCGGCATTTCGCACTTGAATAACGGCACCTAATTCTTCATTGAAAAGTGCAGCGACAACGTCATCACCGAGTTTATCCAGCGATACTGTTACACCGGCATGCCCAGCGAATGCCATTTCACAGATGGTTACCAGTAAACCACCATCTGAACGATCATGGTAGGCCTGCAGCAAAGACTCTTCAGTTAAAGTTTGAATCGCAGTAAAGAATGACGCTAGCGCATCCGCATCATTTAGATCAGCCGGATGATGCCCGAGCTGTTTGTAGACCTGCGCAAAACAGGATGCTCCCAAACGATTATTTCCTTTACCTAAATCGATAAGAATTAAACTTGTTTCCTCATCAGCATGTAGCTGTGGCGTTAATGTTTTTCTGATATCTTTAACAGGCGCAAATGCACTGACGATCAGTGAAAGCGGAGAGGTTACTGATTTATCTTTACCTTTATCCTGCCATACAGTTTTCATTGACATAGAATCTTTCCCAACAGGAATGGCAATTCCTAACTGTGGACACAGTTCCATACCAACCGCTTTAACAGCTTCGTAGAGGCCTGCATCTTCACCGGGATGACCTGCGGGAGCCATCCAGTTTGCGGATAATACAATATCTCCAAGAGAAGTAACATTTGAAGCAGCAATATTTGTAATAGCTTCAGCCACTGCCATTCTTGCTGAAGCAGCATGATGCAATAACGCAATAGGTGTGCGCTCGCCAATTGCCATCGCTTCACCAGTAGTTTCGTTATAACTTGTAGCCGTTACAGCAACGTCAGCCACAGGAACCTGCCAAGGGCCAACCATTTGATCGCGTGCCACAAGTCCAGTCACACTACGATCGCCAATGGTAATAAGAAATGTTTTGTCAGCGACTGCTGGTAATTTTAAAACACGATAAACCGTATCTTTAAGATCGACATCTTGAGTATCGATTTCTTGTTTCGCAAATGGTTTCCGATGCACATCACGCAACATTTTTGGCGGTTTACCTAAAAGCACTTCCAATGGAATATCGACCGGCGTTGATTGCAGTAGAGCATCACCAACCAACAACTGTTGCTCTTCTGTCGCTTCACCGATAATGGCATAGGGACAACGCTCGCGCTCACAGATCGCCTGAAATTCAGAAATACGGTCTTGAGGAATTGCCATGACATAACGTTCTTGAGATTCATTAGACCATATCTCCATTGGAGACATACTTGGATCATCAGAATTTATGGCGCGTAATTCGAATTTTCCACCTCGACCACTATCATCGATTAATTCAGGCATCGCATTTGAGATACCACCAGCACCCACGTCGTGAATACTGACAATAGGATTGTTACCTCCCATTCTCCAGCAAGTATCTATTACCTCCTGACAACGACGCTCCATCTCAGGATTACCACGTTGCACAGAAGCAAAATCAAGATTTTCATCACTGCTCCCCGTTGCCATTGACGAGGCAGCTCCACCACCCAGACCGATCAACATTGCCGGACCACCGAGAACAATCAATTGATCGCCAGGGCTTATAATACCTTTTTCAACCAATTCGGTTTTAATATTCCCCAAACCTCCAGCGAGCATGATCGGTTTGTGATAACCACGAACTTCTTTGCCATTCGGGCCTGACACTTCTTCTTCATATGTCCGAAAATAGCCACAAATATTTGGACGACCAAATTCATTATTGAATGCCGCAGCACCGATGGGTCCTTCGAGCATGATATCCAGCGCAGAAACAATTCGACCAGGCTTCCCATAGTCACTCTCCCACGCTTGTGGTGCATCTGGAATATTTAAATTGGAAACAGTGAAACCGCTCAAACCGGCTTTTGGCTTTGAGCCACGACCTGTTGCACCTTCATCTCGAATCTCACCACCCGATCCGGTTGCTGCGCCAGAAAAAGGAGAAATTGCAGTAGGATGGTTGTGCGTTTCAACCTTCATCAAGATATTACTTGGCTCGTTGCGATAACTATACTCGTTACTTTGATTATCAGGATAGAACCAACCTTTTGCCTGACCTTCTATAACAGAGGAGTTGTCGCTATAAGCAGTAAGTACTCGCCCAGGGTTTGTTTCATGTGTATTGCGAATCATTTTAAAAAGCGATTTTTTTTGCTCTTCGCCATCAATTACCCAATCCGCATTAAAAATTTTATGTCGACAATGTTCTGAATTTGCCTGTGCAAACATCATGAGCTCAACATCAGTCGGGTTACGTTTTAACGCTGTGAAGTTCTCAACAAGATAGTCAATCTCATCGTCAGCTAACGCTAATCCTAGTTCATTATTGGCAATCGCCAATGCTTCACGACCACCCAACAACACATCTACACTCAGAAGTGGTTTTGCCTCAAGTTTGGAAAACATTGCATCGGCATCTTCAACTGAGTATATGATTGACTGAGTCATTCGATCATAAAGTGCTGGTTCAATATTTTTACATTGAGCTTGAGACAGCGTCATACCATTGCTATCGCTTATACTGTAACTCAAGCCCTGCTCAATGCGGTTTACACTCTCTAGTCCGCAGTGTTTAAAAATGTCTGTTGCTTTACTAGACCACGGAGAAATTGTCCCGATTCTCGGGATAACAATCAGCTGATCGTCTCCTTGCCCACCCTCTTTCACTTCGAGTAATTGTCTGGCACGAGATAACTCATCATCAGCCAAAGCTTGATCAGAATCCAAAAAATAGATGGATTGCGTTGTAATTTTGACATCTATATCGATTAACGCTCTAATTTGCTGCTGTAGCTTTTTAACCCGAAAGGGAGATAGGGCTTGATTTCCGCGAATTACCGTCATTTTTTACTCTTTAAACAGAATGGATTTATCCCGGAAAATGCATGAATTATCCGGACTATAGGTGCGCTATAATACTTGATTCAAACTGGCCAAACCAGTATTCGAAAATAGCTACGCTGTATTACAAATACCTATGTGACAAATAAAAGAGACATTTTGTTAACATGCAGCATTTATCAATGCCCGCCTTAAACAAAACAACCTATTGATATAAAACAAAAAGGGTAGCCACATATGACTACCCTCTGCACTTATTTCGAGTTGAAATAAATTAATTCAGTTTAACACCGAGCCGATGCGCCACTTCCTCATAAGCTTCAACAACCCCTCCCAGCCCCTGTCGAAAGCGGTCTTTATCCATTTTCTTGCGGGTTTCAGAATCCCACAAACGACAGCCATCCGGTGAAAATTCATCGCCCAGTACGATTTCTCCATCAAATCGACCAAACTCCAGTTTGAAATCGACTAATAAAAGACCTGCATCTAAGAACAAAGCTTTTAGCACTTCATTAACTTTAAACGTTAAACGCTTCATCTCATCAATTTCAGCATCTTCCGCCCAAGCAAATGAGCGAATATGAGATTCGTTGATCATCGGATCGTGTAGCTCATCATTTTTAAGAAAAAGCTCAAATGTAGGTGGGATTAAATCCAGCCCCTCCTCAACACCTAAGCGACGGCACAAACTGCCCGCTGCAATATTTCGTACCACGCATTCTACTGGAATCATATCGAGTTTTTTAACCAGTGACTCCTGATCAGAAAGTACTTTAATATGCTGGGTAGGCACGCCCTCTTTTTCCAACAACCCCATAATGAAAGCATTAAAACGATTATTGATCATGCCTTTTCGATCTAACTGATCGACTTTTTGACCGTCAAATGCCGATGTATCGTTGCGAAATAGCAGAATTAATTTATCGGCCTCGTCAGTATAGTAGACCGATTTTGCCTTGCCTGCGTATAGTTCTTCTCTTTTTTCCATGCGGAAATAAACCTTTGCCCTTAATTGGTTTTAGAAAAAACCATGTAATTTTTCTAAATAAGCACGTGCTGCGCTTGTTCGATCAGGTTGACCTTCATCAGACAATACCTCTACATGCGTTTTTTTGTTCTCTTCTTTCAACTGCAATCGATAAACAGAACGGTCACTATCTGATAACGAGAAACCAGGGATAAAATCGCTAGTTCTACCGCCCTCTGTGGCTCTGATATCAATCCAGCCCTGAGTTTTATCTTTCAGAGTCACTACATGCCCCATACGATCAATTGCCTGTAGAGTAAACTTCCAGGATCGATTAAACGATTCCTTCATGAGAATATGGGGAATATCGCCTTCTAAGACCAATCTTGTATCATCCGCCCTTTTTGCAGCACTAGCGAGTAATGCTTCTTTTCGTTCTGCATTTAATCCAAGATAGCTTAGTAAGTCACCCAACACTTCGATCTCAATTTCAGGATCATAGACATCATCAGCCCAGCCCCGAACCATTTCACCTTCTATCACATCTACCTGCATGCCACGGTAAGATAAATAGAGTTCCGTTGTTCTGCCACCGTCGCTAGACTCTAAACGAACGCGAAATCGATCCTTAACAAATTTTGAGTCATAATTTTCCACCCATTCTGTTTCCATCAATCCTAATTTGATGTTCTTCCATTTCAAGGGCACTTTGTTAGAAATCCAGTAGTTTCTTACCTCATCCCAAACATCGTCAGGTGCAGCCTCAATACGCAACCAACGCAACTTTCCATCTTTTTCAAGAGAGACGTTTGCGCCATCGGCAAGCACAACTTTTTTTCGTTCTATGGATGCAACCTGTGGAATTTCGAATCCACTATCAACACTTAAAAGCGTTAGATCGGGAGGTACTTCTAAAGGTGGCAAGCTAGGTTGATGCTTGTAAAAATTACCGCCTTTAGATGAACAACCAACTAAAGTTACTACTAAAATAGCAACTGAAGAAACAAGCAACACAGAAATGATACTGCGGAAGAGTGACATAGTATTCCTTAAATTAATTGAGCGCTTTTCATTGCCTGGCGAAGCTTGGTGTGATGCTCCGTAGAAAAATGAGTAAGAGGCAATCGAATACCCGGTGGGATCAAATCCATTTCAAAAAGAGCCCATTTGACTGGGATAGGATTCGCTTCTAAAAACAGGTCATGATGCAAACCCACTAAACATGAATTTAACTCTCGCGCTTTATCCATGTTGCCAGCTAATGCAGCCACGAATGCCTCGTGCATACGTGCTGGAGCGACATTGGCTGTCACAGAAATGACGCCTTTTCCACCATGAGCGATAGCTTCGAGTGCTATATCATCATCACCACTATATATACCAAAATCTGGCCCACATAATTCAGCGAGTTTTTCGATACGCGCTAAACTACCTGTCGCTTCTTTAACGCCAATGATATTTTTGATTTTGGAGAGTCTTTGTACAGTTTCAGGCAACATATCAACCGCAGTTCGACCAGGAACATTATATAATATCAATGGCAGATCCACTGATTCAGCTAAATACTTGTAATGCTCATACAAGCCATTTTGGGTAGGCTTGTTATAATATGGAGTAACGACCAAACAGGCATCTGCACCGGCTTCGCGCGCGCATTCACCCAACTTCTTAGCTTCAGCAGTAGAATTTGATCCTGTTCCAGCAATCACTGGCACACGTTTATTCGCTTTTTCAACAACAAATCGAACAACGTCGCAATGCTCTTTTGTCGTCAAAGTGGCAGACTCACCAGTCGTACCAACAGCAACAATTGCATCCGTGCCGGCATTTACATGCATTTCTACTAATGAGTCCAGTGCCGCAAAGTCTATGGACCCATCAGGATGCATGGGTGTAACCAGCGCCACCATACTGCCTTGAAACATGGTTGTCTCCAAAAAATTGAACAAAAGGCGAATAGTACTGATCTCGCTATCATTAAGCAAGATTGAGATAGATGAGCCATTGATTATAATTGCATATTAATCCCATCACCTAATGAAGCTTTATAATAAAGTAGTGAGTTTAATCAGATGATACTATTGAGGCTACTCATAGAAAAACTTATTACAAACAAAACATTGCAAATCAACAAGATTGATCAACATAAAGAACTATTCTAAGGTAAAATAAATTGTAAACATCACTTATTTTTTGGCTTAGGGAAATTAGGAGGCAAAGTTCATGTCCCAGGTAGCAATTGAAAAAAAGATTCCAAATTTCACCATTGCCGCAACAGGCGGGCAAAATATTAGTCTAAAAGACTATAGTGGTAAAAACATCGTGATCTACTTTTACCCTAAAGATAACACCCCCGGTTGTACAACCGAAGGCCAAAATTTCCGCGACATTCACGACAAATTCAAGCGAGCAAATACAGTGATTTTTGGGGTTTCCCGCGATAGCGTAAAAACGCACGAAAATTTCAAGGCCAAACACGAGTTCCCCTTTGATTTACTTTCCGATAAAGAGGAAGAGCTATGCACTTTGTTTGATGTCATCAAAGAGAAAAAACTTTACGGTAAAGTTCACATGGGCATTGAACGCAGCACTTTTCTTATCGACGAAAAAGGGTTTTTGAGAAAAGAGTGGCGAAAGGTTAAAGTCGCCGGCCATGTAGAGGAAGTTTTTGCGGCTGTTAAAGAACTATAAATTTCAACCCATTAGACCATATCGTGTTTGTTTCTTGCAGGAGTAAATATACTGGCGAATAGAACAGTAATTGACCTACCCAATCATCAACCGACAACAACTGTGAGGTGTTTTTGATGAACATTAGCGCATCGAGTCAAAGTGAAACCCGCCTTTTTGTTTTAGATACAAATGTATTGATGCATGATCCAGCATGTATTTTCCGCTTCCAGGAGCACGATATATTTATCCCCATGATGGTGCTGGAAGAACTAGACAAGAACAAGAGAGGCCATTCAGAAGTAGCGCGAAGTGCTCGGCAAGCAAGCCGATTTCTCGAAGACTGCATTGCCGGAGCAAGCCAAAGCAGCATCGACAATGGCCTGGAACTGCCTTCCGTTAACAATAACAATAACGATACGGTCAGCGGAAAGCTCTTTTTTCAAACCCGTAATCTCCACCAGGATCTGCCGGCAGACATGCCCGGCAATATCCCAGATAACGTTATTCTCAGCGTTTGCCTTGCCTTAAAAGACGAGGTTAAACATAGATCAGTAACTCTGGTCACTAAAGATATCAACCTACGAATCAAAGCAGCAGCTCTTGGTATACCAGCGGAAGACTACAGTAATGACCAGGTTATTGAGGATGTAAACCTGCTCTACAAGGGCGCTTGTCAACTAGAAGATGAATTTTGGAGTACTCATAGCGAAGGCATGGAAGCCTGGCAAGATCAAGGGCGAGCTTTTTACCAATTTAAGGGTGAAGACTTGGGCGACTGGTATCCCAATGAATTCATATTCAACGATAAAGATGGGTTTTATTCCATCGTAAGAGAGCATGATGCAACTAGCGCAAAAATCGAAGTATTAACCGACTACATTAACAGCTCCCATAGTGTCTGGGGGATTCACGCACGTAATCGAGAACAGAATTTTGCACTCAATGTTCTTATGGATCCAACCATTGATTTTGTTTCGGTTCTTGGCTTGGCGGGCTCAGGTAAAACGCTGCTAACACTCGCTGCCGCACTCACGCAAACGCTTGAACAAAAGGCCTATCAAGAGATTATCGTAACGCGTGTCACTGTGCCAGTTGGCGAAGACATTGGTTACCTTCCGGGTACTGAAGAAGAGAAAATGACTCCCTGGATGGGGGCACTCATGGATAATCTAGAAGTACTGACTACGCCCCAAGGCGCAGGTGAATGGGAACGAGCAGCGACAAATGATTTACTGCAAAAACGGATAAAAATTCGCTCCCTGAATTTCATGCGAGGTAGAACATTTTTAAACAAATTCGTCATCATTGATGAAGCGCAAAACTTAACATCAAAACAGATGAAGACGCTAATAACGCGTGCAGGCCCTGGCACTAAGGTCGTTTGCCTGGGTAATGTGGCACAAATAGATACACCCTATTTGACAGAAACCACTTCGGGATTAACCTATGTTGTCGACAGATTCAAAGACTGGGACCACAGTGCTCACATAACACTGCAACGTGGAGAACGCTCTCGTCTGGCGGATTATGCGTCAGAAGTTTTGTAACGACTCTTTCTAAACAAAAAAGGCAGCTTTTATAGCTGCCTTTTTCCATTCCAAAAAATCCTGCCAGACTAATCTGAATTTACCACCCGTTCTGGCTCTTTATTTTCAGGCCAAGCGTTGAGTACTGCCTTGACAAGCGTTGCCAGTGGAATCGCAAAAAAGACACCCCAAATTCCCCATAGCCCACCAAAAAATATTATCGCAATAATGATTGCAACTGGGTGAAGATTGACAGCCTCCGAGAACAAGAGAGGCACCAATACATTGCCATCCAATGCTTGAATTATTCCATAAACCAACATGAGATATCCAAACTCTGAAGTCCAGCCCCACTGGAAAAATGCCACAAGAGCAACAGGGATAGTAACGAGTGTCGCGCCAACAAAGGGTACCAGTACGGATAATCCAACCAATATCCCCAGTAGAAACGCATAATTCAATCCCATAAACGCAAACGCTATAAAACTGGCTCCACCAATAATGATGATCTCGACGATTTTTCCGCGAATGTAGTTACCGATTTGCTGATCCATTTCGACCCACACTTCCTGAACCATTGTACTTTTGGCAGGCATAAAGCTGCTCAGCCAGCTCCAAATTATCACTTTATCTTTCAGAAAGAAAAACACCAGCAAGACCATAAGAATCATATAAACTAGCCAAGTCAATAAACCCTGAACAGAAGCCAGGGAAAATGACAACACAACTTGGCTTAGTTTAGCTATTTCTGTACGCACCATTGCCATCACATCGTTTATCTGCGCAGGCGTAATTGCACCAGGATAACTTTCAGGTAATTGCAAAGCCTCCTGTTGGATACGCCCTACCATCTTGGGGAGCTCACCTACAAACTGGGAAATCTGCTCAAAAAGTAACGGAGTCAAGCCAACAAAACTTATTGTTAGCACCGCAAAGAAGATGCTGAATACCGATATGGCAGCAACCTTCCTCCCAATTTTTCTTTTCTGTAGCTTTAATACAAGCGCTTCAAGCATATAGGCAATAACAATTGCAGCTAGCAAAGGGATTAAAATATCGCCTATAAAAATGATAATTGTAAAACCACAAATTAGCAGTAGCGCAAGAATAACAACCTGTGGATTGGAGAAGTGGCGTTCGTACCACTGCTTAAGCATTTCTATCATGGGGCTTCGCTTTCTTTCTTTCTTTTTTCGTATCGAGTCTGGAATAGCTGCTCTAATTCTAAAATGACATCTTTTTTTGCACGACCTTGCATCACATGCTGCGACATCAAGTTAGATGCCTCATCCAGCAATGTTGCTTTTTCTAACATGAAGTAACTTTCCGATAAACGCTTCAGGGCACCAACAACACTTTCACTCTCTTTGGCTTCAATATATTTTGGTTCTTTTAATTGTGAATATTGGGCTGTATCAGCCAACAGTTCATTTTGTGCGAGAAATGTTGCAAATTTCAATAACGCACTCTTATCCTCATCACTTAAAATCCGATAGGATTGCAATAATTTTTTTTCACTTCCATCCATAGCTCTAGATTATAAAGTTCCCGATACACCAGCATAAAACAGACAAATAAACTCCTGCTTACTTATGCATCATAGATTTAAGAATTAAACATTGTAGAGAACAATCGTAGGAAATCAAACACCTGATTCAGGATGTGCGGCACAATATTGGCGAGCAAATTCTAATAGTTCTTCCATTGCACGCTGCCTGAACTTCTGCTTCTGATGAACAAAGGAAAATGGCCTTTCCAGCGGAGGGTCTAATGGGATGGCGACGAGTGTACGTAATTTAAGCTCTTTGATCAATGTTGCTTTGGACAACACAGCGATTCCAATACCTGCCTCAACAGCACCTTTAATTGCCTCAGGACTGCCAAGCTCCATGATAATATCCAGCTCAGCGGGGCTAGCCCCAACTTCTTGCATATATTCGTTGATCACCTCGCGTGTTCCAGAACCTTCTTCCCGGCATATATAGGGATTCCCGGTTAAATCTTCAACACTGAGTTTCTCTTTATTCGCGAGCGGGTGATTTGGGGCAACAATGGCGACAAGTTGATCTTTTTTACAAAGCTCAACAGCCAAATTTTTATTTGCCACTGGAGCCTCGACAACCCCCAAATCGATGACATTACTTTCAACCATTGAAACAATGCCTTCCGTATTTGAGACTTTCAGCCTCACATTTACATCAGGGTATTTTGATTTAAAGTCACCCAACAGTGCTGGCAACATATATTCGGCAATCGTAGTGCTTGCGCCAATGATCAAAACGCCACTCACTTCACCAGTGAGCTCTTTAATCGCATGATCCATTTCAGCATAAAGCTCAAATATTCTGCCACCAATTTCGTAAACACGCTTACCAGCTTCGGTTAAACTGATGCGATTATGCGTTCTATCAAATAGTCTAGTGTTGAAATACTCCTCAAGTTGACGCACTTGAAAAGTTACTGCAGGTTGGGTCATATGTAACGCTTCTGCAGCTTTTGTGAAGCTGAGATGCTTAGCTACCGAGTGAAATACTTGTAACCGTCTATCAGCCATAGTGACCTTTTGGTTTGACAAATAAAAGAAACTTTACATATTGATAATATCAGCTAATAACCATAAATCAAATGCTAATATCTAGAAAGATCAGTTAGACGTGAAGATAGAGTGCACTAGGCGGCGATTAATTCGAATCCGACCCGCAAGCCAAGTTACCAGGAATGGCAACCGACATATAACGAGGATTCGGTAAATCCATCGAATCCATAATCTCAACAAATTCCGCTTTGGATTTATTCCCGCCAAGCCGAGGGTTAAGCCTCTTCTCTTCATCGATAGTTGTGCTCGTAAATCCAGCGTAATCATGACCAGGATAAACAATTGTGCTATCTGGTAGTGTGAAGAGTTTTTGAGTAATGGAGTCGTACAGTGTCGCTGCGTCACCGGCTTGAAAATCAGTACGGCCACAGGCTCGAATGAGCAGAGCATCACCAGTAAAAACGAAACCATCGATTAGATAGGATATACAAGTGTTGGTGTGCCCAGGTGTGAACAGTACTGTAATCTCCTGATCGCCTAAATAAAATACATCGCCTTCCTTAGTTAAAATATCTGCACAATCAGAATTACTGTTTTCATGTACCACAGTTTTAACAGCGAATGCCTCCCTTAAAGTGCCACCACCTGTGACATGATCGGCATGTATATGTGTTTCAAATGAGTATTTCAGAGTAACGTCTAATGATCTTATATAGTCGATATCACGTTGTGTCTGCTCTTTTACTGAGTCAATAATTGCTGCCTCCTTACCTACCTCATCAATAAGCAAGTAACTGTACGTACAAGTACCTGTATCAAACAATTGCTTTATAATCATAAACATAATCCTTTTGCAAATGAGCGAACAACAAAGCAACTTCTTTTCATATGATCACAAATTACTCAAAGCTCCGGCATTGTGCACATTCTGAAATCCCATATTCTCTAAAAGCATTTGCGCTTGAGCGCTCCTCCCTCCTGTTCGGCAATAAACAATGACAGGCTTAGAAGAATCCATATGTTTAGCATTTTGAGGTAATTTAGGTAACGGAATATTCAAAGCTCCAGGCTTAGAACCCTGTTTAAATTCTAATTCTGAGCGCACATCAAGTAATTGCGCACCTTTACCTATTAATATTTTAGCTTGTTCAGCGGAAATTACATGATTCATTCTCGTCCTCATTTGTTATAGATCATTGTCTGTTCTATCGACAATGATTAAAATCTATTAAGGCAAATTATGAAGTGAAAATAAAAAAGGAAGAGTAGTTCTCAAGAGTTGAAAAGCGTATGAATAAAAAATAGGTAAAACAAGCACATCTCTTAGAGAGACTCAGTTTGAACAGTGTTACAGAGGGGAGTTATTTACCGAGAAGTCAATTGTCGAACCTGAACAAGCACTGCATGCATTTTCCGCTGCCGATATGAGCGCTTAATGTTTTGACGGGATAATAAAATAATACTACAACTAAAAAAAATTAATCCGAACACCATAAAGATGGTACTCATATATTAACACTCCCTCGTATCGAGCATAATTTAAACAGTTTTTTAAAGTGGGTTAAATAAACCTCACTTGCAACCTTGAGCAACCACATTACCCCAAAAAAAAAACCGATTCAATAGAGTTTCGACCTCTTCCCATATATACATTAATACGGGAATTAACATATTATATTGGTCAGTTTCATATTATCCCCGTAATTCTTTGAAATTAGTGGGATTTTCAATGAATCGTCACGTTTCGTGGAATGCTTAGTGGACTATTTTGATTAAATTTAATACCCAATAGTTTGGAAATTATTCCTAGGGCTATGTGACTATCTGCGGTTGATCTATCTCTTGTATTCACTTGCGATGTAATGCTCATAATATAATCAGCATAGGCTTGAGCATAAATCAGATCAATGAAATAGTGTATATCTTGAAAAAACCCTTTCTTACCTAATTGCTGGGCAAACCAAACACGATAAGCTTCAAAGTCTACGGATTGTCCACCCATTAACTCTTTGCAAGGTCCGTTCTTACCCAAAACAAATTCCTTCATGACACCTTTTTGAACTTGCTCATGCCACACCCAGCGACTCATTAACGGATAGGTTTCAGGGCGAAAGAAATGAAGCAGTTCCGCCATAAAATTCCAAATAGTATTTTCAAGTTTGGAACTCGGCACATCTCCAAAGTAAGTCATAAAGAGATTCATGCGTTGATTGAGCTCATCCTCACCATGCAAAAGCATTTTTATCTGAGATCTCAAAACTGATAATGGAATACTCTCCAAATATGTGTTTAGAGACTGATTCGAATTAACCAATTTCTCCAAATGGGTGTATTGGAGTTCATCAATAGAATCTTCCTGCAAAAGCTGAGAAAATAACAAATGTTTTTCATTGAGCAATTCAATTAGCTGATCAACGTCAACAGTTAAATTCACACCATATGTAAGAAGCGTATCTATTTTCTGATAACAAATTTTAGAATCAAATCTTATATGTAACTCTACTGGTGAGATAAAATCACCTTGATAATTTGATACTCTGTTTTCAATTTCTTTTTTAAACCAACGCATATTCACAACCAAAAATAATCAAATTTCGCATACACTCTAATTCAACTTAAAAATAGTGTTAACCAGAGTTTATACCACAAGTAACAATAGCGACATCTCACGAGCGTTTCAGCTTCACAAGGTGAACAAATCATTCAGCCAAGAAAAAGCGAATGAACATTCCGTTCCGCATATCTGCTGTTTTTCCAGGTTTAACGATTTACACAACAAGAATGCAAAATGAGAACCACAGAAGAGGTCAGGAGAAAATATCTAATCACAAAATGAATTCAGACATCACCGTACAAATAATATCGATAATGACTTACACAAACAGCTTCAATTTTTAACAAAACACCGATTTTCATAGAGTGAAGCTGTAATTAATCTCAATATGAGCGTCAATATTTTCACATTACACCTTTAAAACAAAACAGTTTTGTTTTGACACCCTGCATAGCATGACAGTTAAGGGTGGAAAAAATGGCAATTGAACTCGCCGAATAAGTAGTGCCATGTGCTCTGATGGTATAAGGTTACTATTAACATCACTGTAAAGAAAAATATAAATGTAAGTATTAGTCTCTACATGAACAAATTCACATCCGAGACACCTGCAAACTCAAAAAATGTTGCGGCACCACCAGGTT
This sequence comes from uncultured Ectothiorhodospiraceae bacterium, assembly GCA_945787715.1. Lineage (GTDB taxonomy): Bacteria > Pseudomonadota > Gammaproteobacteria > S012-40 > S012-40 > CALZJE01. The sequence continues at coordinate 29,914 of CALZJE010000061.1, forward strand.
TTGCATGCTCAATAAGATTTTCACGTTTGAATTCGAATAAATCTATTGTCATTTGGCAGGCAAGCATTTGAACCTCGGCTTCCACACACAAATTACGTAATTCCTCGATATCGACAACGCCCTTTTTTTTCATTTTACCTTTCATCATTTGCGTCATCAACATTTCCATGCCCGGTAAAGTTTGCACCATAACGGGCAATGAAATAGGCATGGGCATAGCAGGATTACCTAGTGAAGTAACTCGCAAGTCTAGCTTTTTTTCCAATAACTTCAATCCGTAAAAAGTAAAAAATATTCTTACTTCATAACCTAACGCTGCTGCCGTTGACGCTAAGATAAGCGGTGGATAAGCCCAATCAAGCGTCCCTCTAGAAGCAATTATTGCCAGTTTTTTCTTCGTCATTTCTGCCCTGCTTTTATTAATCCAGGTATTTCACGCAGTGGTACTCATGCTCTTCATCCAAAGCGATAACCAAAGGACACACGAGTATAAGTGATCTTCAGGAATTATCCGGTTTTAATGATCTCATTAAGAATCTCTTTTTTTGAGAAGATAGAAGAAGATGCTATTGTCTTCTCTTGCTTCAAGTAACTCATGTCCCGTCTGCTTTGCAAAAGCTTGGAAATCTTTTAGTGATCCCGGATCAGTCGAGATTACACGTAGTATTTGACCAGCCGACAAAGAAGATATTGCCTTTTTCGCCTTTAAAATAGGCATTGGGCAGTTTAATCCAGACGTATCAAGCTCCTCATCAAATTCCTCCATATATTTCTCCAAACCATCCATAGACAAAGGCCTAATATAACCTTTGGCTCAGCAATTGACCACAGAATGAAAAAATCTGCCTGATTTTCGAATTTATTGCTGTTCACAATCCCAGCACCTTCCATCAATACGTGGGCCTAATCAAAACGAGAAGCTCAAGCTTCATATCTTTTGCACAAATAATTATCATAAAAAACGGCTACAATTAAATAGTTAGCCGAACAAATCCGATAGAATTGCAATAGGTTTTAGCAGATGAGTTTATGTACATTTTCTAATCACGCAAATATTAATGGAAACATTAGGACGCCATTTGTGTCTCTATAAGGGCATTTAATAAGCCATGATTCACAAAAGCGATTAAACATTACCGTTAAATTTGAAATCGCTTATATAATTTATATCCGGATAATTTATGATGTATCCGCCTTAAGTATTTGAACACCTTAGTCACCAGGATTTATTTTGACGCAAAAAATCGTCTTTGCATTATCCCTAATAATGTTTTTTACAGTTAGCACTGCGAAATCCAAGGATATCCATCTACCTTCACTGGGAAACGATTCCAGTGATCGTTTTTCCGCCGCTGAAGAAAAATTACTCGGCGAAACCTTTATGCGGCAAGTTCGCTTAGGCCTACCAATCAGTGACGATCCTGAAGTCACAAGTTACCTTTCACATTTGGGATATCGCTTAATCGCAAACAGTAACCACCATACACGCCACTTTAATTTTTTCATGATCAATGATCCGAGCATAAACGCATTCGCGGGTCCGAATGGTTATATTGGTGTCAATGCTGGGCTGATGTTGAACACGCAAGACGAGAGTGAATTAGCTTCAGTACTTGCCCATGAAATTGCACATGTTACGCAACGCCATCTAGAAAGGTCTTTTGATTCCGGCGAGAAATTAAGCATTCCCACAGCTGCTGCAATCATTACCGCCATTGTTCTGGGTAGCCAGGCGAATATTAATATTACTGAAGCTGCAATTTTTGCAACCATTGCGGCTAACTATCAATCAAGACTTAGCTATTCGAGAACACACGAACTTGAAGCTGATCATATTGGAATACAGATACTCGCAAAATCCCAGTTTGACACTCAAAGCATGCCGAGTTTTTTTGAAAAACTGAATCAAAACCGCATGGGTGACGCACAAATTCCAGAATTCTTGAGTACTCACCCGGTAACTGTAAAAAGGATTGCGGAATCCAGAAATCGCGCCATTCTCTATGAGTATCGACCTCGTGAAAGCAGTTTTATGTATTATCTGATCAAGGCAAAATTGCGAGTGATTACATCAGATAACAAAACAGAGTTAGCAAAAAGACTAGCCGCCGAGCTAAAAGAAGGGAGTTATCAAAACAAAGCAGCGCAACTTTATGCGTATAGCTTAGCGCTATTGGAGTCAGACCAAGCCGAAACCGCTTATTCTCAAGTTGAAAAGTTAATTAAACTAGATGGCGAAAAAATCCCCTATTTAATTTTAAAAGCCAACATAGAAATCGAGCGCAATAATGTTGCTACTGGTTTTAATATATTTAGCGAAGCCTTGAGCATTAACCCCGGCAACCCCTCACTCTCCTTGCACTATGCCGACGCGTTATTAACCAACAAGCAACCGAATACAGCAATACAACTATTACGCTCAATGAACAATTATCAACCTACCCCACTCTACTATCAAATGCTCGCCAAAGCAGAGGGAGACTCCGGCAATGCCAGTGCATCACATGAAATGCTCGCTGAATACTATTTGACCTACGACCAAATCCCAATCGCAGTGAATCATTTACAGCAAGCACTTCGAGATGAAGATATCACTAGTATAGACAAACAGCGTATTGAAAATCGCATGGCAGAAATGCGTGAAATCGCCATTTTAGAGAAAGAGTTTTGATCACCAAAAAAATCGCGTTAACACATTAATCGATTGTGATAAAATTTGTACTAACTGCACTTTTTCATGTAGGCACAACTATCACAAGATGAAACTAAAAGCCCCACAAAGACCCATACAATCCAGGGAATTTTTTATGCAGCGGCTAACTCGCATATTATCACTAACCAGCATGTTGGCAATCTTGACAAGCAGTTTAATGCTACCTACCACTGCTAATGCTGATGAAAAAGATATGATTGCAGATGGAAAAGCCATTGCATTTCACCGCCACAAAGGAAACTGTCTTGCTTGTCATGCCATCCAAGGAGGACTGCTACCTGGCAATATTGGGCCACCACTAGTCAGCATGCAAGATCGCTATCAGACCAAAAGACAATTAAGAGAACAAATATGGGATGCCTCCGTCAACAATCCCCATACAATTATGCCTCCATTCGGCAAATACAAAATATTAACAGACGATGAGATTGATAAAGTCGTCGAATTCATATACACGCTTTAACCTAGAAAAATCAGGAGAGAAACACGGTGAGCATAAAGCGCCGAATTATATTAAAGGGAACACTTGTCGGTGGAGCCTCCGTTGCCAGTGGATTATTGAGCTCTCGTATTGCTCTTGCCGCTTGGCCAGAGAATACATTCAACAAAACCAATTTGAATGACGCAATGGACTCACTAGGCGTCACCAATTTATCGATTTCAAAAGATATCACCATCAATGCACCCGACATGGCAGAGCATGGAGCGCTGGTTCCTGTTTCAATAATAAGTAGCATTCCCGGTATTGATAAAATCAGCATCTTAGTCGAAAAAAATCCTCAGCCGCTCGTCGCCATATTTGAGCTAAGCAATAAATGTCGAGGTTACGTTTCTACAAGAATAAAAATGAAAAGCGAATCAAATATTATCGCCATCGTTGAGGCTGGAGGGAGATATTACTCAAACAAAAAAGTCGTGAATGTTGCCATCGGTGGATGCGACGAATAAACCTAGAAGAAAGCAGTTGGACGTGGAAATAGAGCGTAGGATATTGTTTTGAATAGCGTACGACTGCATGGATGCAGGAGCTAGAGCAACGCATGGAGCAATTGCCGAATGAAAAAAGTTGTCTTCACCTGGTTGGTGAAGCTAGCTTTTTTCATATAGCTAGGCGAAACAAGAGGCTGCGTTGTATTCCATGGATCAACTGCTTTTTCTAGGATAAACTATCAATTTGGAGTGAACAAGGTTGGCTGAAAACACCATCAAAATCAGAGTAAAAAAAGTAGACGATGTAACACACGTAAAAACACTGATCAAACACGAAATGACATCTACTATACACAGTAAAACTAACTCCCCGCATTTTATCCAGGAAGTCAGTTGCGAACATAATGGGTTCACCGTTTTTAAAGCGAATTGGGGAAGTTCAATATCAAAAAATCCCTACTTATCGTTCAAATTTGAGGGTGGAAATCCAGGGGAAAGTATTACCATTAACTGGATTGACAACACAGGTGATACCGACAGTCTAACAACGACTATTGGATAAACAATGAAGCCACCAAGCAAAAAAATATTTTTCAAGTATTGCTGCCAAGCAACGCTTATTATTTTCACCGGTCTACTTAGCCTAAACCTGCACGCAGACCCAGCAAGCGACAAAGAAAAATTCCAAAACTTTTTTTCTAAAAAATTTTCCGGTATCGATTTTAATGAATTTTCAAATGGTGTTTACGCTATCGACCCCGAGTCCCGTGCGCAATGGAAAAATATCGAAGAATTTCCACCTTATGTATTTGCCATCGACGAAGGGGAGAAGCTTTTCAAAACACTCTTTATTACAGGCCGAACATATGCTGACTGCCTCCCTGAAGGGGGAATTGGCATAGCACATAGCTACCCGCGATTTAACATCAGAAAAAACCAAGTTGTTACTCTGGCGCAAGAAATCAACACCTGTCGCCAATTAAACCGAGAAGAGCCATTACCCTGGGGGAGGGGTGATTTAGCGTTGATACTTGCCTATCTGGCATTCACATCTCGAGATAAAGAGATTTCCATAACCATCCCAAGTTCAGCAGCCGAAGCCGCATATAACAAAGGTAAAAAACTCTATTATTCTCGTACCGGCCAACTTAATATCGCATGTGCACATTGTCATGTTGATAATGCGGGTAAACGGATTCGAGCAGATATATTAAGCCCGGCACTTGGTCAAACCAGTCATTTCCCCGTCTACCGTGCGCGCTGGGGTGAAATGGGTACTTTACATCGACGCTTTGCCGAGTGTAGTGAATTGAGCAGAGCTAAAGCATTCCCTCTACAAAGTGAAGCGTACCGAAACCTGGAATATTTTCTCAGTTATATGAGCAATGGGATCAAAGCAAATGGGCCTGGAGCTCGAAAATAATTTTCTGCATGGAGTAATTAACGCATTTACACGAAGTAAATGGGGATTTACGAGTGCCCTTTGGGAATGAGGTCATTTTTTAACAAAACTGGGGGCGGAAAATATAAGTCGCGCAAAGGTCTCACATAGTTATTGAACTCTACGCATCAATAATAACGCAATAGCTAAAAATATAAACGTAGGGAATGTTGCTGCCAAGAATGGATTCAACTCAAAAACCAATCCAACATAACTAAAAACCTGCGCAAACAGGTAAAATCCTATACCAGTTAATGTGCCGACCAGTATTCTATGCCCCGCACTTTGAGTTCGCATAGGTCCGAATATGAAAGGTATTGCTAACAATACCATGACTGCCGTCGCAATTGGGGTAACGACTTTCGACCAAAATGCCTGTGAATATTTACGCGCATCAATCCCGTTATCGTTAAGATAACTCACATAATCCAGTGCATCTGCTGCCGACATCATTTCAGGTTTGATCGATACGACATCCAGGATTTCCGGGCTTAAAGCCGTTGCCCATACACTTCGATCCTTATCTTCAAAATGTACACCTTCATCATCAAGACGACGTTGCTCAAAATTATCTAAAATCCATTTATCACCGGTAACATGAGAAGCGCGATCAGCAGTAATAATAGTTTCGATCTTTTGATTATTGTTTAACTCAAATACACGCACATTACTCCACTTCCCGCTCTTGTCAATATTGTCAATCCGGACAAACTTCAAACCATCACGGATCCACAATCCAGAATCGGTTTGCAACGCATTTTTACCACTCATGGCGATAGTACGCTTTGTTTCTGCGTATTCTTGTGAGATTGGAGCGAGATACTCGCCAATCATAAAAACACATAACATGAGGAAAAGACCAAAGTACATGACAGAACGCAACAACGAGACAAGCGAATAACCCGCAGCACGCATGGCGACTAATTCGGAACTATTCGCGAGTATTCCAAGCCCCATCATTGTGCCGATAAGTGCTGAAGCAGGAAACAATTGATAGAGCATACCTGGTGCAGTTGCTAGGGCAAATTGCATTGCTTGAATGCTATCGTAAGTTCCCCTGCCGGTTTTACTTAGTTCACCTGCAAACGTGAAAAATGTAAAAAGTGCCACTAACACCAGCATCTCCATCATGGTAGACGATGCGTCTTTCAAAACAACTGAGAGGAGAGCCACGGCCAGCCAAATTGCTTAGCAGCGAGATAAAAAACAAAGAGTAGCGCTAAAAAGTGAATCCACCACATACCTAACTCCATTGGTATATCACCATTCTTCAACCAATTTTTAGTGAGCATCAGTAAATAAACGTAGATAATATAAGCAACTAGTGCGACAAAGAGCTTTGAAAAACGCCCCTGCCGTGGATTTGTATGACTTAGCAACACCGCCATTAACGTTAATAAAATGCAGCTAATCGGCATTGCAAGCCGCCAGTGAATCTCGGCCTTGGCTTCATTTGAACCGCCTTCTATTAGCAAAGATGTCGATTGAGCAATAATTTTCTGAATATTGGAAACAACCGCTTCATGCGCGATTTTTACCCCACTGCTTTCATACTCATGCAAACGGTAGCCTTCGTTATCGGGCAGCTCTTCATAACGATAACCATTTTTTAAAACAATAAATTGAGCACCCGTCTCTTTATCCAACTCCATATAGCCACTGGGTGCAGAAAAAACATCCATCTTGTCGCCGTTTTGAAGTTGCACAAAAACATTGTGCATTGTTTTGTTGTCATCTGAAAAACTCTCTACATAAAAAACGCCATTGCCTTTTCTGATTTCGTGAAACCGTCCTGCTGCAATAAATCCAAATTCAGATTCGGACTTTGCTTGATCACGAATCAAATATTGCTGCTCTTCAGCCCATGGAGCTATCCAGAGAGAGAGGGTACCGACAATGACAGCTAGAATAAGCGACAGATAAAAAGTAGACTGCATAATGCGAGGAATGCCCAGCCCGCATGCTTCCGCAGCGGTGATTTCACTGTCTTTGTAAAGGCGACCAAAAGTTATTATTACTGAGAGATAAAGTGCAAATGGCACAATCATAACCAAATAGCTCAGCGTGAATAAACTCAACAACTGAAAAATCAGATAGGTTGGCAACTCACCTGCTGCCGCATCAGACATATAACGAACAAAATGTTTGCTCACAAAAATAAGCAACAACACTGAAAGTACTGCAAGTAGAGAATAAATTATTTCTTTAAACAGATATCGATCAATTATCACTGTAGAATATTACCATCAACAACACCATTGTTTTTCAAAGGGGAACTGCAGCATATTGAGCTTATCATGCGTTCATCGGCACTCACCTGCTTGAGCAAAGAAGGTCTCAACTCTTACACGCCATAAACAACAAATAAATTAATTCAACAAAAAGATCATCCCAACTACAATTGCATTATAATCGTTTTTAAACTACTCAATGTAAAAAGATCTGCTGATTGGCAATCAAGCGCTTGCACAATCGAATTCCTCTTTAGTATTTAGTTCAGATCTCTCGATTTTAGGTCCAAATCAGTACAAACATCTCTAATTCAGGAGTCAGCATGAAATTTAGCAGTAAAATTACCAGCCCCGAAGCAGTGAAAACAGCATGCATTATTGCCCCTATATTTGAATCGAACGCATTATCTTCGACAGCATCTCAACTAAACAACGCATCAGAAAAATATATCATCAATATCATCAAAAAAGGTGATATTGAAGGAAAAGTAGGACAAACACTTCTTCTACATAAAGTGCCAGGGATCAAAGCTGATCGCGTTTTATTGGTCGGCTGTGGTAAATCAGGTGCAACAAGCGACAAACAATACCGCAAAGCATGTGCTTCTGCTGTTAACGCCATCAAATCCTTGAATGCCGATAACGCTGCTAGTGCTCTTCATGAAATAGATGTCGAGAAAAAAGATCTTCGCTGGAAAGCAATACAATCTGTTCAAATAATGGCCTCCGCCCTTGATCGTCGAGACATGCTAAAAAGCGAAAAAGATGATCCTATCAAATTAAATCAGATTACTCTCACAGCAATAGATAAAGATGAATCAAAAGTGATTAAGGAAGGCATTAATATAGGCGATGCACTTGCTCAAGGTGTGAGTCTGGCGAAAGAACTTAGCGACCTTCCGGGCAATATTTGCACACCCAGCTATCTTGCTGAACAAGCTAAAACACTGGGATCAGCTAACAGCAATTTGAAAGTGACCATTCTCGATGAAAAAAAAATGGAATCACTGAAAATGGGAGCCCTACTTTCAGTATCAAAAGGCAGTCGCCAACCCGCTAAATTAATTGTCATGGAATACCATGGCGGCAAAGCTAATAAAAAACCGATTGTACTCGTTGGCAAAGGTTTAACCTTTGATGCAGGTGGCATTTCACTAAAACCATCAGCAGCAATGGATGAAATGAAATATGACATGTGTGGCGCGGCCAGTGTTTTCGGCACGATAAAAGCCATATCCGAACTCAACCTCCCCTTAAATGTTGTCGGGATTGTCCCTAGCTCAGAGAATTTGCCCGATGGTGCAGCTAATAAACCTGGTGATATTGTCACCAGCATGGCCGGTCTTACCATTGAAATCCTCAATACCGATGCTGAGGGACGTTTGATTTTATGTGATGCATTAACATACAGCGAACGCTTCAAACCAGATACCGTTATCGATATCGCAACGTTGACTGGCGCATGTGTTATTGCACTTGGCCAACATGCCAGTGGCCTATTTAGTAATCAGGATGAATTAGCAAAAGATATTCTCGCCGCTGGCGAAGAGTCTGGCGATCGCTGCTGGCAAATGCCACTATGGGATGATTATAACGAGCAAATTAAAAGTAACTTTGCTGACCTCGCTAATGTGGGTGGACGCGAAGCCGGGTCAATCACCGCAGCCTGCTTCCTCTCAAAATTCACCAAAAATCTAAACTGGGCACATGTCGATATTGCAGGCAGCGCCTGGCAAGGTGGCGGAGACAAAGGAGCAACCGGTCGCCCTGTTCAAATGCTAGTTCAATACCTAATCAATCGTTGCCAATAAATAGCAAATATCGTCATCGTTTTCACACAGCTCACTGTTGTGTGAAAACTTGTTAATGACACTATTTGATTTATCGCTCAACAGGATTACAATTAAGCGTTAAAATACCCTAATTATTTAGGATGAAATAGGTGGAATTGCCAAACAGGTAATCCAGACTGCTTTTCAAAAAATCAAACCCGACAAATATAGTTGACAAGTTTTTGCAAAATCAACGTATGTAGCAGTAATCATAATAGCGCAACCTTTTTCCAGGGCACAATACTTGCTGCCTCCCTTTTACTTGACCGAACTTTGACACAATGACGCAAGTTGATTTTTATGTACTACAAAATACTCAAACTGCCAACGCAGAACAATTTAGCTGCTTGTTAGCAGAAAAGGCGTTTAAAAAAGGACACACCATTCACATCCAGACAAACGATGCACAACAAACCGAACGTATGGATAAATTGATGTGGACATATAACGAATTGAGCTTTCTCCCACACGTAATCATGGGTGACGTGTTGCAAGAGGATACGCCCATACACATTAGTCACGACAGTGAAAACGCTTCGATTACCGATGTGTTAATTAACTTGAGATCCGAGGTACCTATGTTTTATGAGCAGTTTAACCGCGTCGCAGAAATTGTCTCCGCTGACCCTCAGCAGCGACAACTTGCAAGACAGCGTTACCGCCACTATAAAACTCAAGGCCTTGAAGTCACCTCGCACGAAGTAAACAGGTAAGCAACATGCCCAAAAGTGCTCACTCCTCAATGCAACCACCCAACGAATCGGATTTTAACGATAGTCATCCAGCCGAAGAAGCAAGCAACCCATCACTTGGCGATCTCTCTGCTGTTGAATCCGAAATTCTCACTTTGTCAGCATCATCTTTACAGATTGGTAATGTCAGCAATATCGAAGATGATGAAGAAGAACACAATGATGTGTTAGGCGATATCACTCTGCTTGAAGAAGCGTTTGCCGAACTTGAAGACGGCAGCAAATCAACACCAAGCAATGATGCAGAAATACCTGTTCTTAGTGAAGCCGTAGAGCAGCCTACCAGCTTATCCGTGTCGCAAATGGAAAAGGCGGAAGAAAATTTATCGGGAAGCATCCCGATCCTCGATCAACCAGCCACCGCTTATGAAGAGATGATGCGCTCTACTGAAGATAGTGAAGCCATCATTCCAGAATCCGATAACGCTGATGAAGATGCTCTTCAATCGACGATCGATGAAGCGGCATCCACTCCTGTTTCAAAATTTGTTTCTATTGGTACTGATCCCTCAGGATCAGCCATGTCAGAACCGTTAGGTTTGGACGAAGATGGTCTATCAAATCTATCAATAGAAGATATTAGCGAAAAACTTAACGAATTAAGTGATGAGGAAATAGCAAGCTCACTCGCCAGTCAGCTTGACAGCAGTGAGATGCTGCAATCTATTGAGTCTGAGTCAAAACAAGAGTCCTCCCCGTTATCACAACCCGCAGAACTAGACACCATAGATAGCGTAATAGACTCAGCAATTATCAAACAGCAATCTGCTTTGGCATCAGAAGACGCAGAACTCAAGAGCCAACTCGCACAACTCGCTACTGAAATGCCCTCTCTAACTGATGAAGATTTGAGCATGGCCTACGAGCAATCGCTCAGTCGATTTGTAGAAGACCTGGAAAGCGAAGAGCCTAACCTTGATGAGCTAGATATCGACAGCGAAAACAGCGCACCAGATTTGATGGATAGCAAATTCGCTGATTCAGAAGCGAACTCAATTGATGCGAAAATAGCGCATGCAACAGGAAACAGTAGCTTTGACATTAATGAAATCCCGCTAAACCCACTTAGCGAATCTGAATCACCAAGCTATCAACCATCTGAACTCCCAAGCGAAGATTCAGTATCATCTTTCGCTGAAGACCTGGTAATAACAGAAATTCCAGAACTGGATAGTGAAGCGGACCTAGACTATTCTGAATTGCTCGCATCCGAGCTGGAATTGGACGAATCATCAACTCATGCAGAACACTCTGTGGCAATCACCAGTGAAATCGGCGAAAAAGCGAATTTCAGTCTAAACATCCCATTTGAGCTACATAATCAGCTCTCGCAAAAAATTGATGGCTTGGTGATTGAAGCAACAACCTCATTAACAAATGAACTCCATATTCAGCTAGCTGATCGCATGGAGACCCTACTGAACAACTCTGTTGAATTTGTTTTGCCCCGTCTTATTGACCAAATGGCTAGCGAACTTCGGAACGAAGTTAAAAATCAGGTTAAAACACAGCTCCCCAACATCATTAATGATGTTCTTGGTAAAACCCGCCTTCACAAATAACTTCCTACGTATATTTTTTAACCAAAGCTGAGTAGATAACGCTGCTCTGGAGCTATTCATTTTCTGTGTGGAATAATAACTCTCCTTTCATTGCGTGTTATTATAGGATTATTTATTATTTCGTTATCACAAAATACAAGTAAAAATATCATGGAAAAAACATACAATCCTCACGCTATCGAACAACGCTGGTACGAAATCTGGGAATCGGAAAATTATTTTGCGCCTTCAGGCGATGGAGACCCCTACTGTATCATGATCCCACCACCCAATGTGACAGGTAGTCTACACATGGGTCATGCGTTTCAAGATACGATAATGGATTGCCTGATCCGCTACAACCGCATGAAAGGCAATAACACTTTATGGCAAGCCGGAAGTGACCACGCGGGAATTGCGACTCAAATGGTCGTCGAACGCCAATTGAATGCAGAAGATAAAACCCGCCATGATTTAGGCCGTGAAGATTTCATCAAGCGCGTCTGGGATTGGAAAGAAGAATCCGGTGGCAACATCACGCGCCAGCTACGTCGCATAGGCTCATCACTGGATTGGTCTCGCGAACGTTTTACTATGGATGAAGGCCTATCCGACGCCGTGAAAGAAGTGTTTGTCCGCTTGCATGAAGAAGGCTTAATTTATCGCGGCAAACGACTTGTTAACTGGGACCCCGTTCTTCACACCGCCGTTTCTGACCTTGAAGTTATTTCAGAGGAAGAGAACGGCTACATGTGGCATATGCGCTATCCACTTGCTGATGGAACAGGACACATCGTTGTTGCGACTACACGCCCTGAAACCATGCTGGGCGATGCAGCCGTTGCTGTCCATCCCGGTGATGATCGCTATAAACATCTCATCGGCCAGCAAGTTATCCTTCCACTTGCTAATCGAAAAATCCCGATTGTAGCAGATGATTATGTTGACCCTGAATTCGGAACAGGGATTGTTAAAATTACCCCAGCACACGACTTTAATGATTACGATGTGTGGACTCGCCATCGCGACACCTCACCCCTGCAAGCATTACCGAATAATGGCTTAATAAATATTTTTACCCTTAGTGCAGCGATTATCGGAAAAGATGACCCACACAGTAATCTTATCCCTGAAGAGTTCCAAGGCCTAGATCGCACAGAAGCACGTAAACTGGTGATTGAAGAATTAGGCACACAGGACCTGCTGGAAAAAACAGACGACCACAAACTGATGGTACCGCGTGGCGATCGCTCGGGTACGATCATCGAACCGCTTCTAACCGACCAATGGTATGTCAAGGTTGGCCCATTAGCAGAACCTGCGATTAAAGCGGTTGAAACAGGCGATATAAAATTCGTTCCAAACAACTGGAAAAACACCTACTACGACTGGATGAACAACATTGAAGACTGGTGTATCTCACGCCAAATCTGGTGGGGTCATCGTATTCCTGCATGGTACGATGAAGAAGGCGATGTTTATGTAGGTCGTAGCGAACAAGAAGTTCGTGAAAAACATAACCTCCCACAGAGTACAAAACTTTCTCAGGATGAAGACGTTCTCGACACTTGGTTTTCTTCAGCACTTTGGCCCTTCTCCACACTAGGCTGGCCAGAGAACACTGATGCTGTTAAAACATTTTATCCAACCAGTGTTTTAGTCACCGGCTTCGATATCATTTTCTTCTGGGTTGCCCGTATGATCATGATGGGTCTTAAATTCACGGGCGAAGTCCCTTTCAAAGAGATTTACATCCACGGCTTAGTGCGAGATTCACACGGCCAAAAAATGTCGAAATCAAAAGGCAACGTTCTCGACCCTATCGATTTGATCGATGGAATTGATCTTGAAGACCTCGTTAAAAAACGCACCAGCGGCATGATGCAACCAAAAATGGCTGCAAAAATTGAAAAGTCGACGCGTCAAGAGTTTGCAGATGGAATCCCTGCCTTTGGTACCGATGCGATTCGCTTTACTTTCGCTTCGCTCGCATCAACCGGTCGCGACATTAGTTTCGATCTGCAGCGTGTAGAAGGAAATCGAAACTTCTGTAACAAAATCTGGAATGCTGCACGTTATGTTCTCATGAACACCGAAGGACAAGACTGCGGCCAAAAAGGCGGCAGCATTGAATTAAGCCTTGCTGATCGCTGGATTATCTCTCGCATGCAACAAACCGAAACACAAGTTAATCAATACATTTCACAATACCGTTTCGACCACGCTGCACAAGCAATCTATGAATTCACGTGGAACGAATACTGCGACTGGTATCTGGAACTCTCCAAACCTGTCATGCAAAATGAAGAGAGCAGCGAAGCTGCATTGCGCGGAACACGCCAAACGTTAGTGCAAGTGTTAGAAACATTGTTACGTTTAGCTCATCCGATCATGCCATATATCACTGAAGAGATCTGGCAACGCGTTGCAAAACTCGCAGGTGTTGACGGTGATACCATCATGCAACAACGCTTCCCTGAAGCAGATGGATCAAAAGTTGATGAAACCGCCGTTACTGAAATGGAATGGGTAAAAGAGTTTATCCTCGGTGTGCGTAAAATCCGCAGTGGCATGGACATCTCCCCCGGCAAACCCTTACCTGTTCTTTTACAAAACGCATCAGCACAAGATCAAGCATTCCTGAGAAACAATCAGATCTTCCTCACTCGCCTAGCGAAACTGGAAAGCATCGAAGTTGTTGGGGATGATGCGCCAGAATCTGCAACGTCACTAGTCGGCAACATGAAAGTATTAATCCCCCTTGCTGGTTTGATTGATAAAGATGCTGAAATCGCACGACTCAACAAGGAGATTGAAAAACTAGATAAATTATTGAAAGCTGTTGAGAGTAAACTCTCCAACAAAAACTTTGTTGATCGCGCACCTGAGGTTGTTGTTATAAAAGAGAAAGAGAAAGCGGAAGAGATACAAAGTTCTGTTAAAAATCTTCAGGAGCAATTAGCTCAGATTGAGGCGATGTAAATTTTTTGTTTTAGTAAAAAAGCCCTACGAATTACGTAGGGCTTTTTTTTCATGTCAATCTTTTAAATTTTTAACACCCTACCCTTCACAATATTCTTTCATCCCGCACTAAAGTAAGAAACATTGTCTACATTTTCGTCATGAAATTTCCTAATATCAATTCATCGAAAATAAATTGCTGATAGACGACAGCTTTTCCTAGATTATTACGAAAGTTTTTCGTATTTCACTCCTCAAAAACCATTAGATGGGTTATCCTTAATTCAGAGATGACATAATCTAATTGTTAACTAAATGAAAAGAGTGGGAAAAATAGATTTAAAACTTTCAAACCGGCAACTGTTTAATGTTTGTGCGCGCGGCATATACGAAAACATGACGTGTTTTATCACGAAAATATACTGATTGATTATTAAGCACAATTCGGAGAATTACGAAAGTTTTTCGTCTACTTGGCTGTTAGAAGACATTTGAAATAACACATATAATATAAATGAAACACGAACAGGAAGTTATACAAGCAGTTAAAGAGTTTGCGTATTCAGTCAATTCTGGAAGTAAAGTAATTGCGGATATGTCTACGTTAATTAAGGCGACTTCGCGTTTACCACTCACCAATTTGGATGTTTGGGAAAGGCTCATTCGTTGGGAATTTCAAAAAGAACTAAGCAATTCGACACCTGCTAGATGGAAAATATGGAAACAACCTACACCATTCTTAACTTGGATAGATTTATGTAGTGGTGATGGATATAAACGTGAAAAGACTATTCGTACACTATCCGGCGGTGCTCCTAATAGCTTTTTCTTTGCTTTAGCGGTTCGGAGACTTAATGACTGGGTTCCTCAAGTCCGAGAAGCCGCACGCGAAAAACTCCTGTTAATTGCAAAAGAAACCGACCCTGAAAAAGTGGCAGAGGCATTATGTATCACTTTTCCCCACTGGAATTCCTGGGGACGAATGGAAGATAGCGACAAACAAATACTGCTCAAAATCGCATCACTAGAGAATATAGCTAATTCAATTAAGTTCAGAATTCTTACGGCCACAGCAGGACCAATGACATCGATATTTTCGCAAATAGGACGTGTTGAGGTCGTCGATCAATTCTTAGAAGAAATTTCGACACGTGCTATACAGCCATCAGTTAGAGCGAAGGCATATAGATCATTACTAGAAGGTAAAATGGTGTGGTTTGAGGGAAGAAAATGGGAATGGACTGATATACAATATTGTCAAGGTAGGCTTAAGCCAATCATATCCGAGCGCCCCTTATCTATTGAAAGCCCCTTTTTAGATACTCTAAAACGTGCTGCAATGGATAGTTCCCCGATAGTAAGGAGGGTTGCTGGTGAATTACTCATACGAAAGCTGGATATAGTAGGAACAGAGGCTGAACTATTGGCCAAAAAACTAGCATCTGACTTATCACCATCGGTATCAGAACGAGGGAAATTTGTTCTAAAAAAACTGGGGATCAAATAAAAATCTAGAAACATGTCTTCTAACAAAACCATCAATGGGATTTTTGTAAGCGCTGGCCATTTTGTGGCGCTAACGCTTATGCCACAAAATAGCCATCACTCACAAAAACCCCTTATGGTGGCGTTATGTGAAATTTTTTTCCAAAATCACAGAGAGATAAAAGTCAAATGAACACGAGTATTACAAAATTCAAGAAGCAGTCAATTCAGTATTAGAAGACTTTGGATTCTCAATAAATACTGAGGAAAATAGCTTTGATGATTACGGTTCAACTAAAACTTTATTCGAGTCTAAAGACAATCGCTTTATCTTTGGCTGGAACGGAAAGGAAGGATTTAGCTACGCGATAATTTGGAAAAATGCAAGCTGGAAAACACTTAGAACTAGCGTAATTGAGTCCAACGAGGCTGACTTCTTGAAATCAATTGAATTACTAATATCTGAAATCAAAGAGAATCTTTAGAGGTAAAAATTGGATAATATGCATACTCTACTCTGAAAGAATGAAAACTAATTGGCAAACAAAGAGCTAATTATATAGACTAAGAATATATATTAATAAGTGGATTTATATATTGAACACCAATAGAAGTAAAACTTTCATAATATTAGGTAGCATACTACTCCTTATTGGATTCTATTTAGTGTATCAAAAAGACACTTTAATTTTACCATCTTACGTTCGCTATGGTTTTAATTTGTTTGGGTTTGGTTTTTTAATGGTTGGTTTAGAGGAAATGGTGAGAAAACCTAAATAGCAATGTAACTTCACATAACAATACCTTCAATGTGACCTTTTTAAGCGCTGCCGTTTTGTGCTTAAATAGCACAAAACAACAACGCTTAAAAATGCACCTTAAGGCGGCGTATCGTACGACAACGATTTCCCTTCGATGAGTATCTCTTTTTGAAAAGACGTTCTGAATTTTAATGAGTTTCATTTAGTCCGCAAAATGATTCTTCACGCACCCTACTTTCGCTCTAAAATTATTAATAAGAAGGTTATTCAATAATTTCGTTTATATTTAAAGTTTGAATCCTATTCACGCAAATAATTAAATTCATCAATTCGCCACTTTCTTCATTTCATATCAACGATGTACTTACGTCAATTTGTGTAGTTGGTGTAATTCGACTTAGGTGAGTTTGAAATGTCCGAGTTCAGTTTTCTTTTCAAGTAAGGTATAGTATTCCTATAAATGGTCGAATAGTTTGCACCACTGTTTGAACGGCTCAGGTTCAGCGTTTTACTTTAAATTTTCTATATGTCGCAAGTTTTGAAAACACTGTAACGTAGCATCAAGCTATGATTTCCTGTTTAAATACGGTTAAAATATAGGCATCCAAGTAACCGGAAGTTAGAGTTCTACTACAGAATGATTGATTATCCATCAGTCCGCCAGCGGGTAGCACTTTTTTCTGTTCAAGGAGGCAAGTTCGGTGTATTGTTTAACCAGTAGCGTGTACGAGGGTCGTCGCGTCTAACAATTCGTTCCATTTGACCTTTTTAAGCGCTGCCGTTTTGTGTTTGAATAACACAAAACAACAGCGCTTAAATAAAAAGGCAACTGAACGAGGCGTTAGAGGAAAACGAAAATTTATAATAAATATTTTAATGAAGTCTTTCCAAATACTTGGCTTTTATCTTCTTTTCCTATTAAAAACATCATTCTTTTCACATCTCGATTTTAACTCATTCTCCACCGTTAGCCTTGCAATCTCGTTTAAGTGAGTCAAGCAAATTTTTTATTTAACAATATTGCTAATCATCAGTCTACCCTCTTCAAAGATCAAAGTTATGTAAATCGAGCGCGGTAAAGCTGTCATTCGTTTAGGGGAGTTTTGAAGGGAGAGTTTCGCAAAGCCATCTGCTTGTTTTACATTCTTCTTGATCATTGCCTGCTCAATTAACCCTTGAAACACATTATTGTCTTAATTCGTGCAATCCTGATAGAATTTACCAATATTTTGGGTGTGGTGTTTCAGAGTCGGTTCTGTTTTAAAAAATCGTGCTTAATTTAACCAACAATGGTTATGAGGCGTTCCAATGTTTGAGCAGGCTATCTTTATACACATTAACAATACATTGTCTAGTACGAGGGAAGTTTTCCTCTAACAATTCGTTCCATTTGACCTTTTACAGCGTCGCTTGGTTTGCGAATTCGCTACGCTCATTTTATCGCAAACCAAGCGACGCTGTAAAAGGCAACTGAACGAGGCGTTATATGCAAAGAAAAAATGAACATCATCATTAGAAATGCACATCCAAATGAATCCATAGAACTTGGTAAACTAGCTATTCGTTCCAAAGCATTCTGGGGCTACTCAGATGATTTTATGAAAGCTTGCCATGATGAATTATTAATTCCCTCAGAGAAAATCGAATCTGATAATTATTACTATTTTGTTGCAGAGAATAAAAATCACATAGTTGGATACTACGCTCTTGAAAAATTACCAAACCTCGATTTTGAATTGGAAGCCCTATTCGTTGAACCGAAATTAATTGGAACAGGTATTGGAAAGGATTTAATGAATCACGCAAAAAAATTCGCTGCTTTAAAAGGCGCTCATACTATAATTATTCAAGGAGACCCGAACGCTACAAGTTTCTATTTGGCGGCCGGTGGGAAATTAACCGGCGAAAAGGAGTCGGTGAACATTCAAGGTAGATTTTTACCGACATTTGAAATTTGTCTATCTAGTGACAATGAGATATAAATATTCATAATGAAAATTCAATCTTACAAAGACACCGATAAAATAGAGCTTAATAGATTGGCACTAGAAGCATTCGCAGAATTTAAAGGCCAATATGACAATTGGAGTCAGGTAGAATCGAAAGTATGCAATATGTCTTCACTTTCCGACAAAGGTGAAATAATAGTCGCTCGAAAATTAGACACTATAGTGGGAGCAATTGTTTTTGTCCCTCCCGGACTTAACAATAACCCTAATATTGATAACTCTTGGGCCTCAATCAGAATGCTGGTAGTATCACCAGAACATAGAAGAGAAGGTATTGGCAAACATCTTACTAAATTGTGTATTCAAAAAGCTAAAGATATTGGTGCAAGTAACATTGCTCTACATACAAGTACAATAATGGAAATTGCCCTACCAATGTATCTTGAAATGGGTTTTATTAAAATAAAAGATGTAGAACCAATCTCAGGTGTAGAATATTCAATTTATAAACTAGAACTTTGCATATAACAAAACCTTCAATGTGACCTTTTTAAGCGCTGCCGTTTTGTGGTAAATTACCACAAAACAACAACGCTTAAAAATGCACCTTAAGGCGGCGTTAGTCGCAACGAGAAATTATTTTCGTTATATTTTTAACGTTTAAGCTAAACATTTCGTCATCGAGGTCGAATGAAAAGGTTTTTCCCTTCAATGAGCCTCTCTTTTTAAAATGAAGTTCTGAATTTTAATGAGTTTCATTTAGTCCAAAAAATAACCTTTCAAGTCCACTACTTTCGCTCAAAAATAATTAATAAGATGGTTATTCCGCATTTTTGTGTGTACTTAAAGTTCGAGTTCTATTCACGCAAATAATTGAATTTTTCGATTCGCCACTTTCATCGTTTCATGTCAACTATGTGCTTACGTCAATTTGTGTAGTTGGTGTAATTAAGTTT
>CALZJE010000062.1 GCA_945787715.1 uncultured Ectothiorhodospiraceae bacterium
TTAGCACCCGGGTTTATCAGTATCGCTGCACATGATTTAATGAAAGACTTTGAAGAGATTGATATTGTGAAAATGCGTGTCGGCGCATTACCTGTTAATCCAAATAACGTGTTGAAATATTCACTCACCTGGTCAACTGATGGTTTGATCAACGAATATGGAAATACCTGTTTTGGTATTCATAATAAAGAGATGGTCCCTTTGCAGCCTCTGGAAGGGTATGAAACCATTACACTTGACGGTGTTCTTTATGAGGCCTTTAATACTTCTGGTGGGTTGGGAACATTAGCGGATAGTTATGAAAATCGTGTAAATACCATGAACTACAAAACGATGCGTTATCCTGGTCATTGTAAAGAAATGATTTTGTTAATGAACGATCTTAAATTAAATGATGACCGAGATACGCTCAAACGGATATTAGAGAACGCAATTCCTAAAACTCTACAGGACGTGGTTTTGATTTATGTCGCAGTATCTGGCAAGAAAGATGGTCATCTTTTTGAGGAAAACTATCTAAATAAAGTTTATCCGCAAAAAATCGCAGGAAAACTTTGGTCATCAATTCAGGTAACTACTGCTGCGGGAATTTGTGGTGTCATGGATATTGTTCTAAATAATATAGATAAGTATCAAGGATTCGTGACGCAGGAAAGTATAAGCTTGGATGATTTTCTGGAAAATCAATTTGGTCAATATTATATCAGCGGATAATGGCAGGGCAGACAATGAGCATTTTAAGTGATTTGAAGTTGTCGGAAAAAAATAGGGGAACCTGCTTTGGGCCAAGCCACTGGGTTGGTTTGGAACAAGGAGCAAGTATTCAATCAGTCAATCCTTCCACAGAGGAAGTTATTGCAAACGTGTATACCTGCTCGAAAAATGAGTATGAGCAAGTTATGGAAGGCGCAATTGCCGCTCAAAAAGAGTGGGCTAAGGTGCCAGCACCGCAACGCGGAGAAGTTGTCCGCCGTATAGGTAATGTATTACGGGAAAAAAAGGATGCATTGGGTAGTCTTGTCGCCATGGAAATGGGAAAAATAAAACAAGAGGGTGATGGCGAAGTACAAGAGATGATTGATATGGCGGATTTTGCGGTTGGTCAGTCTCGAATGCTTTATGGGAATACCATGCACTCAGAGCGAGCCATGCATCGCATGTATGAACAATGGCATCCAATCGGTGTTGTTGGCGTTATTTCAGCGTTTAATTTTCCGGTCGCAGTTTGGGCTTGGAATGCTTTTATTGCGGCAATTTGCGGAAACGTGGTCATCTGGAAACCATCAGCAAAAGCGCCATTGTGCGCCATTGCGGTTCAGCATATCTGCAATGAAGCGATGGAAGAGTTGGGATATTCAGCGCTGTTTTCCATGTTCATTCCCTCTGATCATGAATTAGCAACAACATTTGTGGAAGACTCTCGTGTTAATCTGGTGTCATTTACTGGCTCAAGTAAGGTTGGTCATTTTGTCGCGGAAACGGTGTCTAAAAGGTTAGGCAGGTACTTATTGGAATGTAGTGGTAATAACGCAATTATTGTTGATGAAACAGCAAACCTTGATTTAGCGGTTCCTGCGATCGTATTTGGCGCGGTTGGTACGGCAGGTCAGCGGTGCACGTCAACTCGCCGCTTGTTTATTCATAATGCGATTTACGATAAGTTAGTTAAGCGCTTGGTTCATGGATATGAACAGGTGGTAGTAGGAAATCCGCTTGATAATACGACGTTAATGGGGCCACTCATTGACACAGCGGCGGTAACTTTGTTTGAGCAAGCTGTGGAAGATGCTCAGATTCAAGGTGGACAAATATTATTTGGCGGCGGATTGGGTGATGGCTCTGGAAGTTTTGTCCAACCAACGCTGATAGAGATAGATGAGCAATCAGATATCGTTAGAGACGAAACCTTTGCGCCGATTTTATATGTCATGCGTTACGATGACCTGGAAGAAGCCATTGAATTGCAAAATGCCGTGCCACAAGGTTTATCTTCGGCAATATTTACTAATGATATGAGAAGTGCGGAATTGTTTTTATCTGCGCGTGGTAGTGATTGTGGAATTGCCAATGTCAATATCGGAACATCTGGTGCAGAGATAGGTGGAGCCTTTGGCGGTGAAAAGGAAACCGGTGGCGGTCGTGAAGCAGGGTCAGATAGTTGGAAGGCTTATATGCGGCGACAAACAAATACGATTAATTGGAGTAGTGAATTGCCGCTTGCTCAAGGAATTAAGTTTGACCTTGGAGATTAGGAAAAATCAGTAATAACTCTCTTCGAACGTAGAAGAGAGTTATATAACGCTGTTATTTCTCAATCGCCTTCAATATAAATTTTGCTCCGCTAGTGCTCCATCCCCCACTAACTTTGACAAACAGCGATGTACTATTCGTAGTGACAACACAATATTCTATTGCAAGGTCATCCCAGTTTTCAGATAGGCAGTTTGGGCTTGAAAAACCTGATGTGTAGACATATAAATCGACATCTCCACTAGGTTGCTCCAATCGAATCTCGTATGGGTAATCACTTAAAAGGTTGTCGATCCTATAGTAGCTAAATCCTTTATCTACCGCTCCTTCATGCCCTGAACTCGTTATAACCGATGCATCCAGTTCTAAAGGAATATCAATGTTTCCTTCGGACTCAAAAAGTGGTGGCGCAACAGTTAAATTAAATTGTGTACCTTTCCAGGTTTTACTGCCGTTAATTTTTACATATAAAGAACTGTTTGGTGGCAACAGGGAATAAGAGCAATAATCGTCGTTTAAATTAAACAGCGATGATTCGCATATCAGATTTGAGTATCCAGAATCAGAATAGATAGATAGATCTGCATCATGAGAAAGATCTGTTATTGAAAAGATCATCTTCCTGTTGGTTGGGAGATTAATGATTTCGTAATAACTATTGGTTGTATCTACCGAGCCTGTATGTGAAAGAGAATCAGAAACCGTGTCATATGCCAACACCCTAGGATCGCTTATCATGCCTTCTCGTTGGGGCTGCACCTTATTTTCCTGAACAGACAGGGTAAAGTCGGATCCCATTTCACTTTCATCGCCATGTACTCTTATATTAACTGTCGATGTTGACGCTTTGAAAGTAAATTGTTTGGGGAAATTCTTGTCTGAAATGGTTATGCCACTTTCATCTTGTATTTCTAAGTATACATTATTATTCAAAGCTGGAAGCCAGACATCATAATCGGCTCCAACAGTTAGGCCAGTTAATTGATAATAGCTTTTATTAGTATCAACTTTTCCAGTGGTATGTTGCAGCAAAGAGCCGCTATAAGTTAACGGTATGGGTGAGTCGTCTGTTCCTTCATTTTTAACAGCATGGCCTTCAGTAACGAAAATTTCAAAACTTGTTCCGATATCCCCCGCTTTGTGAGTAACTCTTATGTAAAAAGAAGTACGAGCATATACATCTAAATCACATAGCATGTTATTAAGATTAACTGATGTTATGCCGCAATATTTTTTTAAAAAACTAGAACTGAAAGCTGTATCTAATTTCAAATCACCCGTTTGATCTTTCAAACTTATTACATAATCGCCATCGCGAACAATTTTTATTTCATAAAAGCTAGCATTTGATCTTGCAGTTCCGAGATAAGGTGTATTAAGTGAAATTTCTTTAGGGGCACTGCGAGATCCTTCATCAACCGCTGGAGTAATATTAAGCGTATATTGCGCATTGTTTGTAGCAAGGTTTCCATTAACTTCAATAAATAAAGAGCTATTTATTTCTGTTGCTTTACTTATACAGTTTTCATGGCGAGTTAAACTATTGTGAGATTCACATATGATGTTGGTAAACGAGCTATCACCATAAACGACAAGATCGACGTTGTTGTCCAATTCGGTAAGATATATATGGTAGTAAGTATTGCTGTCGAGATCATCAACCTGATAGTAATTTGAAATTTTTTGGACGTTACCTGCGTAGGGAAATGTGGAAGGGGTTGTGTATGACAATCTTTTGGGTTCACTTTTGGAGCCTTCAGCGGTTCCTGCTACCGTGATTACAGTGCTTACCTGGCTTGTTTTTTTTCCATCACTTACGATCAGGGTAACGATATATTCACCAGCAATCTCAGGTGTAAACATAGTTTTTGCTGATGCCACATCTGTTAACATAGCGGAACTATCAGTAGGCGACTCTATTATTTCCCATGCATAAAAAATCTCATTACCTTCTGGATCGTGACTGCCACTTCCATCAAGATAAACCGTATCATTAACTACAATAAATTGATTGGGACCTGCAACTACGATTGGTGCCAGATTCGGTGTTTTTGCCGTGACAATGACAGTATCTATTGATTCGCTATTGTTCGTGCCGTCGTAAACAGATAATGAAATTTCGTAATCACCATCTATGTCGGGTGTGAAGTTTGGGTGTTCTGACATCGCGTTTTCTAATACGGCACTGCTGCCAAACGGTGCAATCATGCTCCAGGTGTAAATCAACGGATCACCATCTGCATCTGAACTACCACTGCCATCAAGAAAAACTTTTTGATTGACGAGTACTTCCTGGTTTGAGCCAGTGTTGGCAACAGGAGGATTATTTGGTATTTCTACTGATGAGGTTGCGGTAATAATTATCGTTGCTGTATTTGAATCAATGCCATCACTAACTGTTAGTGATAATTCGTATATGCCATCAACATCTGGCACAAAGTTTAGCGTTTTGGATGTTGTTTGCTGTAGGATGATGTTAGTTACTTTCGGTGATGTAGTGATAGCCCACGAATAGCTGAGTTGATTTCCATCTGGGTCAAAACTCTTGGCTGCATTTAGTGTAACCAGCGTATTGGTGGTGACAGATTTATTTTCCCCAGCGTTTGCTACTGGTGGAGTATTATTTTCCAGTACAGATATCTTTATTTCATTAGGAGTACTAATGGCTGAGTTATTGATAACGGTTAGAGAAAATATGTAATCACCAGGAACATCCGGAACAAAAGAGGGATTGGCAATGTTAGCGTTTGATAGTGTATCAATATTAACAGTGCTATTTTCCGGAACCGATTTTATTTGCCATTGCCATTGATACTCAACATCACTATTGAAAGTTCCGCTGCCATTGAGAAAAATTTCCGAGCCAATCAACGTAGCAAAATCTTCTCCTGCATTTGCTTGCGGTATATTAATATTGCTTAAGCTATTTTCAACAGTAATGGTTATTAATATGGTTTCTATTTCTATTGCTCCATCACTGACCACAAGAGATAATTGGTATGTGCCTTCGATATCTGGAGTAAATATTGACGTAATTGATGATGGATCGTTCAGTTCTACAAGGGCACTACCTTCAGGCGCTTCAATTATTTCCCAATTATAAGTTGCTGAATCACTGTTTAAGTTAGATTTCTCACGACCATCAAGAGTAATGGAGTCACCAAGAGCAGCAGTTAATTTTTCTTCTTTATTTGAATCGGAGGTTAAAGGTTTGCCATTTCCTCCCTGACCACACGCAGTCAATAAACTGAATAAGAGTAGATAAATAAGTGCACAGATAAAAGTGAATCGTTTTTCATTACTGTTGTGGGTAGTAAAGGTGTTTTTTTTGACTGATATATGAGTCACGTTTAGATACCCCAGTATGTGCAGTTAAAAAACAAGAGCTTACGTTATTTACAACGCACTTAATTATTATTGGAAGTGTGCTGGTGATATATTCACCTAATTAAATACAGCGCACATTAAGTCAGAATTTTAGTGATAAATTGAAATAGTTACAACTATACCCATAATGTTTGAGATTTCGGTCATGTGGACCTGTATATGATCGAAATATCAAACACTATGGGTTTAAATTAGACTGTGACTAAGCGGAGGTCTAATAGCTTGATGCCATGTGGATTACTGCTAAGATATTTTTCACTTTTGGCGCAAAAAATTGAGTATCCATTGCGCGAATAAAAGCTCGTCTGTACTGTTCTTCAATGATGCCATACCAAGTTTGAATCGTTCTTCTCCAATTCGATTTTTTCTGTAACTCATTAATGTTTTTGAATATTGAGCTGTAAATTCGGGGTGCCCTTGAATTGTGAGTATATTTTCGCCGCATAAAAGCATGAAATTTGGACAAAATTCACTTTTAGCGATGAGTTCAGAATGATCTGGAAGTAAAGTCACCTGATCCTGGTGAGAAACAACGATATTGAGTGTGGGGGTATAAGGCTCCATCCACTCCTTTTTTGAAATAATCTGGTTGCTTGATATACCCACTCCCCAGCCTTTATCTGATTTCTTTGTCCTTCCGCCAAATAGATCTGCAATCAGTTGGTGGACGAAACAAACTGCCACGAGCTTTTTAGTGCTTTGAGATATTTGAAGGATAAAGTTGCTGAGATTATCGAGCCAATCGATTTCATCATATACACTTTGACGACTGCCTGTGGTGATATAAGCGTCACACTCGTCTAGTGTGAGAGGGAATTGTTTTTTTCGTACGTCATAAATTCTAAAAGTGAGATTCTTATCGATTTTATTAAATAGTGTGATGAACATTTGTGGGTAATCGCCAAAATGCGCTTGAAACTCATCCAGTACTGAGTCACATTGTAGAATTCCTATTTTCACTGGTCTTTACCTTGCATTGGTTTTTTAAATTTAACTATTAACTATAATGAGAGTATCACTTTTTCATTAGTTCTTATAAAAATCGTAGTTCTGTCGATGAGGTCTCAAATGGACGCTAGAGACGTAAAGAAAATTTCAGATGCAAAAGTCATCGTTACTGAGCGTAATTTAAGCCATGTAAAGGTTGGCGTGTTTGATATGGACGGTATATTACGTGGAAAATATATGTCTAAAGAGAAGTTTTTTTCTGCTTTAGACCATGGCTTTGGTTTTTGCGATGTTGTCTTGGGCTGGGATTCAAAAGATCAGCTCTATGACAATGTGAATTTCACAGGGTGGCATACTGGATATCCTGATGCACCGGCGAGAATCATTCCTGATAGCTGTCGCGATCTACCGTTTGAAAATAACGGATTATTATTCCTCGCTGAGTTTCAGGAAAAAGCTGAGTTAATTTGTCCTAGAGCCTTGTTGCGAAGAGTTATTGAACGAGCAAAGGGCATGGGCTTCATTCCCTACGCAGCACTTGAATATGAGTTTTTTGTATTCAATGAAACGAGAGAGTCTGTTCGAGACAAAAACTTTAAGAACCTGACGCCACTTGCGCCAGATAATTTTGGATATTCAGTGCTTCGTAACTCAGTTGATGCAGAAATTTATCAAGAAATTCTCGATTTATCCAACGATATGGATTTTCCACTTGAAGGCTTGCATGAAGAGACAGGGCCTGGTGTGTTGGAGGCGGCTATTACCGTCGATCTAGCAGAGCATGCTGCTGATAAAGCTGCGCTCTTTAAAACATTTAGCAAAGTTGTTGCTCAACGTAATAATAAATTGGTTACATTTATGGCTAAATGGTCTGCTGAGTATCCAGGTCAGAGTGGTCATATCCATATTTCGCTAAAGGATAAGCAAGGAAAAGGTGTTTTCCATGATGCGAAGGCTAATAATTATATGAGTGATACCATGCGGCACTTCGTCGGTGGTCAACAAAAACTAATGCCTGAACTACTTTCGATGATTGCCCCAACCGTCAATTCTTATGCCCGGTTGATTCCCGGTTATTGGGCACCGACTCAAGCGAGTTGGGGAGTGGAGAATCGAACCTGTGCTTTAAGAGTGATACCGGGTAGTGAAAAATCTCAACGTGTTGAATATCGAATCGCCGCTGCAGATGCAAACCCATACATTGCCTTAGCTGCTTCAATTGCATCAGGGCTATATGGTATTGAGCAAAAAATTGAACCATCAGAAGCAGTGTTAGGAAGTGCATACGAAAAAGAGTCAAACGAAGCATTCAGTTTGCCTACTACGTTATGGGATGCTGCGCAAAGATTAAAGCTATCTGCAATGGCAAAAGAGTTTTTTGGCGATGAGTTTGTTAATCATTATGCAGCCAGTCGAGAATGGGAAGAGCGGGAATATAGAAAACACATTAGCGACTGGGAACTGGAGCGATATTTTGAAATCATTTAAAGTTATCTCGCCAATTGATAATAGTATTTATGTTCAGCGTGATTATGCATCAGTAAAAGATATTGAAAATACCATTAAACTTTCGAATACTGCGAAATTAAGTTGGAAGACCCTAGATATCGCTGAGCGGGCAAGGATTTGTAATAGCATGCTGGATGAGTTTTTGAAGCTTAAATTACAAATTGCCGAAGAGATTACCTGGCAAATGGGGCGGCCAAATCGCTATACGCTTGGAGAAGTCAACGGTTTTATAGACCGTGCCCGTTTCATGATTTCAATCGCGAAAGAAAAACTGGCAACAATTTCTATCCCCGAGCAAAATGGTTCTAATCGTTATATTCAACGTGAACCCCTGGGTGTTGTTTTTTCGATAACTCCGTGGAACTATCCTTATTTAACAGCGGTAAACACTATTATTCCAGCAATTATGGCAGGAAATGTTGTCGTCATGAAACCGTCGGCGCAAACTCCTTTAACAGCAGAAAGAATTCATCAAGCATTTCTTGCTGCTGGACTACCTGAAGGAGTTTTTCAATATCTGTTTTTGACGCATCAACATACTGATCAAGTTATCGCTCAGGCTTCGGTTGACCATGTAGCATTTACAGGTTCGGTTGCAGGTGGTCATTCAATTCAAAAAAATGCAAAGAAAAGATTTACTAGTGTTGGACTTGAACTAGGTGGAAAAGACCCTGCTTATGTGAGAAGTGATGCCGATCTCCAACATGCCATTGCGAATTTGGTTGACGGTGCATATTTTAACTCTGGCCAATCATGCTGTGGTGTGGAGCGAATTTATGTTCATCAATCAGTTTATGATGAGTTTGTTGAAGGATTTATTGATCAGGTTAAGCAGCACAGATTGGGAGATCCTTTGGATCCTGAAATGACATTAGGACCCATGGTGAGCAAGAAGAACGCTGATTTTATACGTTCGCAAATTGCGGATGCAGTGCAGCAAGGAGCAGAAAAGCAAATTAGTAATAAACAATTCGAAATGGATGCTGGTTATACCTCATACCTTGCACCTCAAGTTTTACTAAATGTGAATCACTCTATGCGTATTATGAAAGAAGAAAGTTTCGGTCCTGTGGTGGGTATCATGAAAGTCAGTTCTGATGAGCAAGCGATTGAGTTAATGAATGATAGTGAATTTGGCTTGAGTGCATCTATCTGGACTCAGGATGAAATTGCAGCTTCCAATATTGGTCAGATGCTAGAGACAGGCACTGTTTTTATGAATCGATGTGATTATCTAGATCCCGCTTTAGCATGGGTAGGTGTTAAAAATTCTGGTCAAGGGTGCACATTGTCTGAAATTGGGTATGAGCAGCTAACGCGACCTAAATCGTTTAATTTAAAGCATGTTTAGAGTGTAGATAATAATGTCCAATACGAGTCAATATTCAGGAAACTGGAATTATCCCACAAAAGTAATTTTTGGTGTTGGACAGATTGAAAAGCTGCCAAATATTTGCTCTGAACTTAAGATTGAAAAGCCATTGTTAGTAACAGATCAAGGGCTGGTAAAATTAGCTCTGCTGACAGATATAAAAACTATTTTTGAAAAAGTTGGCAATAAAATATCTGTTTTTAGTGATATTAAACCAAATCCCACGGGAGAGAATGTTGAAGCGGGTGTGAGTAGTTTTAAAAATGGTGATCATGATGGTGTAATTGCATTTGGTGGTGGTAGTGCTATAGATGCTGCAAAGGCTATTGCTTTGATGATCGGGCAATCTAGAGTTTTGTGGGATTTTGAAGATATTGGAGATAATTGGTCTCGAGTCAATACAGATAATTTGATACCTGTTATTGCTGTTCCCACAACAGCAGGTACTGGTTCAGAAGTTGGGCGTGCATCGGTTATTAACGATGTAAAAGCAGAAAAAAAGAAGATTATTTTTCATCCGAGTATGATGCCAGCTTATGTGGTCGCAGATCCAAATTTAACAATAGGATTAACAGCAAATATTACTGCAGCTACTGGAATGGATGCATTATCCCATAGTCTAGAAGCATATTGCTCACCAGGATTTCATCCAATGGCAGATGGAATTGCACTGCAAGCAATGGGAATGATTCGTCGCTCATTACCAAAGGTCGTTAATGATGGTGCTGATCTTGACGCGAGATCAGAAATGCTTGCTGCTTCTATGATGGGTGCAACAGCTTTTCAGAAAGGCTTAGGTGCAATGCATGCACTAGCTCATCCCTTAGGTGCAGTTTATGGTGCTCATCATGGATTATTAAATGCCATCTTAATGCCTTATGTGCTGAAGTATAATGAAATTGAGATTAATGAGAAAATGTGTAAATTAGCACTTGCTCTGGAGCTGAAAGAAAGATCATTTTCTTCTGTCTTGAATTGGATACTGGATATGCGTGAGGAAATAGGAATTCCTAACTGTCTTGCTGAGATAGACATAACCGATGATCGTATGGATGAAATTTCAATCATGGCAGATGCCGATCCATCTTCCCATGGAAATCCAAGAGTAATGACTGAAGAAGATTATAAAATTGTTTTATCTAATGCCATTGTTGGAAATCTTTAAAATTTTAAAAAAATAAGCTAGTTTCGATTTGTTATACCTTTCTTACTTAGTGTGAGCCAATATTTTACGACATCCATCTACATTTCAACCGCTGAATAAGTAACAATGATTATTTTGGTAGAGCTTTTTCATCACAATCAAAGCTTCAGTGATATTGAGATGAGCGAACTTTTTCGCTGTAGTAAAAACGACAGCACTCTGATTGACTTTTAGGCTATTGAGTAATGAAAATAAATAATCCATATGTTGAGGGGAAGCTTATCAAGCGCTATAAGCGTTTTCTCGCTGATGTTGAATTGGTCTCTGGTGAAATAGTGACAGCTCACACACCAAATACAGGGTCTATGAAAGGGTGTTCAGATCCGGGTAGTAAAGTATGGTTGTATGATACACAAAATCCGAAACGAAAATATCGCTATTCATGGGATCTGGTCGCAGACTTAAGCGGAAATATGGTGGGAATACACACTGGCAAAGCAAACCTGTTGGTTAAAGAAGCAATTGAGTTGGCTATAATCACGGAGCTAGGTGGCTATAAGACGATAAAAACGGAGGTTAATTATAAGTCATCAGGATGTCGGTTTGATTTGTTCTTGTCAGAGCATGAGTTAAAACCAGATTGTTTTGTCGAAGTGAAAAATGTTACAGCGATTGATGATAATGGTGTTGCTATTTTTCCCGATGCTGTCACTCAGCGAGGAAAAAAGCATTTGGAAACATTAATTGATGTCGTACATGATGGAATGCGAGCTATCATGGTTTTTTGTATCCAACGAGATGATGTGTTTGCGTTTCGAGCCGCCAGAGAAATAGATCCTGCATATGCTGATATGCTTAAATTGGCTTACAATCAAGGTGTGGAAATAGTTGCTTACAAATCCTTCCTTTCTCCAACAGAGATAAAGTTAATTACACCAGTAAAAATCAAAAATCTTTAAGGGCTGTTGATTACAAATAAATATTCAATCAGTCCATTTTTCAATCCTGTCGCAAAAGTTTCATCCAACAGTCACAATTTGTTCATATTAAAAGTCAATAGTGTCCTCAGTAATTTAAATAACAGAAACAGAGGTGACACTGATGGCTACAAACGGCGAACTTTATTATCTGATTGGGAAACCCAACCAATTAAAGCATGAATTGCTACATAGTCTTAATAAATTGACAAAAAACGAACGATCCATTGTTATTCCAAACACAATCACCACAGATGTACGGCTCGAAGACGATGACAACTATTCATATGTAGAAAAATCTGATTTTGTACTACGAAAAAGCATGGGGTTGTATTGTCTTGATTGGGAAAAAATGGAAAACAGTTTTGGAATTAGTGGTGAAGTGTCACAACTGATTAACAAAGGAATAAATGTTTTCATGAATGGCTCATTGATAAACATAGAAAATGCAATGAAACTATTTCCGAAAATAAATGTTGTGATGATTCGGAGCGAAAGTACAAGCAGCGATAGTGATTACGATGGATTCCCATTAATTGAAAGTGAAAATGCAAGACTCGAATGGGTGAGGCAAGCAAACGGCATATATTGTCCATTTGTGCTGACCATAATTAACAAATATAAGTTGGATGATATTGCGAGTTTATTAATAAACTTTACTCTATCTAATCATTCACAATTAGCTAAGGCAGTCTAGACATCTTCCGGTATCCGGGATCATTTCAATTATTTTATTTTGGATTACACATTGAAACTCATGAAGTCCATTTTTTAACTCCTATTACCTATTTCAGGTAAGAGAAATGATTCCGTTGTTTTTTATTTGTGACAAATAAGCCTTTTAAAGCATTATCTTGTCATCAATTTGTAATATCTCTGACACAAATTGCATTCACAGTGCATCGGTTGTCACATAACCGTAATATTTGCACCATAGAATCGTGACCTGCTTGATAGTGATCAAGCATGTGTTTCTTTAGTGATTGAAGTGAATCTCATCTTATGAAGTTATTAAAACAAATTCCTTATTATTTGACTCTTGTCTATTTGTCTTGTGCATCAGTTGTCGTGTTAGCTGAGAACGGGAAGATTAATAATGTCGATGCCATGGCAGAAGAACTTGTAAAACTGCGTTCGCAAGTTGAAGAGTTAAATAGTGAGTTAGACAATAAAAAAAATCAGTATAAAAGCCGTATGCTCATGCTGGCAAATCAGCGCGCTGAATTGGAAACGAATTTAAAGCGCGAAGGGTTGTCGATCAAACAGCTCCAACAAAGCATTAATAAAAATAAAAAACTCATTAAAGAACTGGGTTCAGATAGTTCGACGCTTAATCCTGTCATCCTCTCATCGGTGGATTCTGTAAAAGAGTATGTAAAAAGTGGCTTACCTTTCAAAAAAGGTGAACGAGTCAAAGAGTTAGATAAAATTGCAGAGCAGCTTACAACCGGCGTGATAGACGCGGAAAAAGCGGCAAATCGCTTGTGGGCATCTGTAGAAGACGAAATCCGACTCACCAAAGAGAACGGATTATATCGCCAGACAGTTGTGGTTAAAGATAGAGAAGTGCTTGCGGATGTAGCAAAGCTTGGAATGATGTTCCTCTACTTTAAGCTGCCTGAAGAAGAGTATGGCGTAGTCAAATCAGGAAATGGTGACTACGAATACGAACTCGTTCATGACAGTGAACAGAAAAAACAGATAGCGGCGTTATTCGATTCGTTAAAGAAACAAATTCGTCAAGGCTATTTTCAATTACCCAATGTGGTCGCCCCTGTAGCTATGAACGTAGCTCAGTAAGTAAAGAGTTTAATCATGAAATCAAAAATATTTCTCATTGCTAGCAGCTCTATTGTATGGGGTTTGATGGCGATATTGGCAATGCCTGCTTTTGCAGAAGAAAAATCAAGTGTAGGCTTGCAAACGGCTTATGAAAGGGAGTTTGCGTTTTTAGCTGCGCAGTCCAAAATTCTGGATAAAAGACTCAAAGAGTTAGATGAAAAATTTGTTGCTGATGAAGCTTCTGCCCAATCTGAAATAAACAATTATGAAGATCAGTTGTTAGCAAAGCGCAGTAAATCAGAACGATTAGATACAATACTGTTTGAAACAGAGCGAACCCTGCAAGAGAGACAAGGTGATAAAGAATTTTTCCAAAACACCATTTCTCAATCTGAAAATACGCTGAAAAAATATGAGGGCGCAATAGGCGGCGAATTAGATCTAGAGAGTCTTAAAGATAAAGAGAAGCTGGAAACGATCTTTTCTAATGCGACGACGGTATTAACGAGCTTAGCGTCGGTAACAAAAGGTCAAGGTGAATTCTTCTTAACCGACGGTACGAAGGTCGGTGGTAATATTATTAAAGTCGGAAATATTGCAGCTTATGGAATCAGTGATTCTGGAAGTGGCATGTTGGCACCAGCAGGTGATGGCAAATATAAACTTTGGCCGGAACCTTCGTCGGATTCTGCAAAGGCTATTGATGCTGGACTTGAATTACCGTTAACAAAAATATTCCTTTTTGAATCCATAGAAAAAGACATCACACCTCAAGTGGAAAAGACAGCATTAGAAGTTGTTGAAAGTGGTGGCTCCATCGCTTGGGCGATTGTTGCGCTTGGTATGTTAGCGATCTTGTTATGTTTAGTGAGAGTTTATTTTCTGAAATCGTCAAGCACTAGCACTGATAAACTAACGCAAGAAGTGAGTCATCTAGTCAGCGAAAAGAAAATTGATGAAGCGATTGAAGTTTGTAAGAAGAAAAAAGGTTCAATTGCCCGAATTGTTGGCGCGACCATTAGAAATCTGGATAGAGACCGAGATCATCTTGAAGATATTGTTTCTGAAAATATCTTGCATGAAACGTCAGCATTAGATCGCTTTGGTACTTTTATTCTGGTGATTGCTGCGGTATCTCCACTACTTGGGTTGTTAGGGACGGTTACCGGTATGATTGCAACCTTCGATATTATTACCGAATTCGGTACCGGCGATCCTAAGCTGTTATCGGGTGGTATTGCTATCGCGTTGGTGACAACAGAGCTTGGTTTAATTGTCGCGATTCCTATTCTCTTGATCGGAAATGTTCTTTCTGGTTGGTCTGAGAGAATTAAACACGATATGGAACGTTCCGCGTTACGCATTACAAATGTTTATGAAAATGCATGTTTGGCTGAGCGAAATGGTTTAACTGAACGCAATAATAGTTAATCAACATGTTTAACGAACACATAAATAATATTCAGGAGTTTATCGAGGTCGGTGGTTTTATTATGCCGCCGTTGATTGCTCTGACTATTTTGTTGTGGTACGCGCTTGGCCATCGGTTTTCGTTATTGAAGCGCGGCAGTAAACGTAGCGTTCGCGAGCTTATTAATCTTTATGCGAAAGATCCAAGTCGTCCTGTTAGGGGGATTGTTGATTCTGCGGCAGCACGCGGTGTTGCGATTAATAAACAGAACCAAGTGAACATACGAAAACACCTTGATGATAGTTTTAACGACTTTCGTGAGCCGCTAAATAAATATTCCCGCTTTCTGGTGACTGTTGTTGGTATTGCACCGCTTGCAGGATTGTTGGGAACAGTTACCGGGATGATTGAAACATTTGATTCATTGGGCGATATGGCTATGTTTACCCAAACTGGCGGTATTGCCGGTGGTATTTCCCAAGCACTGTTTACCACACAAATGGGATTGGCGATTGCTATCCCTGGATTAATCGTGGAGCGCTTACTGAAAAAACGGCAAACGCACATGGAAATTGAGTTGGCGCAGATTAAAGATATCTTGTGCAGTGAGCCTCTCCCAGAAAATCGAGTTTAATTATGCGTTATCGTGAAAAGAAAGATGATTCACAACATGTAGATATCTCGCCATTGATTGACATGGTTTTTATTTTGTTAATCTTTTTTATGGTGACCACCACATTTGTGAAAGATATGAATTTAGAAATTAACCGTCCCTCTACGTCCAGTGCAGCGCCAGCATCCTCAAAAGCTATTCGCGTTTATGTGGACAAATTGGGTGAAGTCTATATTGACGAGCAGCCTGTCAAGCTTTGGGTCATTCAAAGTATTATGCGCGACGCGTTGAAATATAGTACGGAAAAATCTGTTCTGATTGTTATTGATGAAGGTGTGGCTGCTGGTAAGTTAGTCAATGTGGTCGATCAAATAAAACTAGCGGGAGCAAAAGATGTCGGTGTCGCAACCGTTACCGAAGCTGGGTAGCTTTCAAATTCAAGCACCTCACCTGAGCAGCAAGCACAGGGTTTATGGCTTGTTATGGATGATCGTGGGCACCACTATGGTGTTTGCATTAATCGCTTATATGAATAGCGCTTCGCTGCCACAAAAAAAAGAGAAGCAAACCAGTAATGTGAGTTTTGAAGTCAAGAAGCTGGAAAAGCCCAAACCTAAGAAAAAAGTAAAACCTAAGCCGGCACCTCGTAAAAGAGCAGCGCAGCCAAAACTAGCCCCGTTACAAGGCTTAAGTTCGTCGATTGGTGGAATCGATTTTGGCCTGCCTGATTTTGCGGGTGAATCCATGGGAGATGTAAACGATTCGATCTTGGGTGATATGTCTAATGTTGTTATGACCGATGACACGGTGGATGTTCCCCCCAAGCCTGCCAAAAGGACTGCAATGGCGTACCCTGCAAAGGCGCGGAAAAAAGGAGTCACTGGTTACGTTGTTTTGAATTTGCTTATCGATCAGGACGGTCGAATTATTAATATCAAATTGTTGGAATCGACACCTGCCGGTGTTTTTGATCAGGTGGCCATTGATGGTGTTCAAAACTGGGAGTTTGAGCCAGCTGTTTATCAAGGTCAAAAAGTTAGAGTATGGGCAAAGCAGAAAATTCGCTTTGACTTAGGATGATCCAAATGCCAATACGTATACTAATTGTTATTTTGTTGCTGATACTTTCTCTGCCAGTTATGGCAAAAGAGAAAGATGTTGATTATCTTTCGTTGGCTGCGATTTTGATAAAAGATGGTCACTACGATCGCGCAGAAGCTGCCTTAATGAAGTTGGAGATCGCCCAGGAAGCAAATAAGGCACAAGGAAATGATGAAGAAGTTATTGAAGATAAAGCACGCTTTTATACGTTGAAAGGCTTGGTGCAATTAAAAAAACAGGACTTTGTCAATGCAAAAGCAAGTTTCCAAAGCGCTATACAGGCAGGGCAAACAGAACTTGTTGTTTACGTCTATTTGGCACAAGCCGCATATGGCGACAAAGATTATCGAACAACGCTTGATGCAATAGCGAATGCGGGTGAGCAAGCCAAGTCCGTAAAAGGGCTTTACACCATTAAAGCGCAAAGTCACTGGAAACTGGATGAGAAAAATAGTGCATGGAATGCATTGCAGGCGGGTTTAGATCAGTTTCCTGATGAAGCTGTTTTTTTACGACAACAAATATTTTTCCTGCTTGAGTTAAAGCTGTATCAAGATGCGATTGTCATTGGTAATAAATATTTGAGTCGAGCCGAAGCCGTTGTGGAAGATTATCTGGCAATCGGTAGTTCGCTACGAAAAAGCCATGAAGCAGAAAAATCCATTTCGATTTTAGAAAAAGCAAAATTGATCTATCCTGATGATACCCGAGTCGTGGTTGAATTGGCTCATGCATATCTGGATTCAGATAAAGTTGTTGTTGCCGCAGAGTTATTTCAACATGTTGCAAGCCTGGATACGGAATATATGTCTGAAGCTGCCGAACTCTTTCGTCGTGCTGGTAAATTAGGGCGTGCGTTAAACCTTAATGCTCAAGTCCGCGATAAAGCAAAAAAATTAAAACAACGTTTAGCAATACTTCTTGAATATGAAGATTTTGAATTAGCTGCTGCGATGGATAAGCCTCTTAATCGAATTGGATTATTAGAAGATGAAGATATTCGTTATGCAACCGCCTATTCGCTATTCAAAGCAGGACAATTTGATGAGGCTTCAGAACAATTGAGCTTTATTAAACGACCTGATCTTTTCAGAAAATCCACAGAGCTAAGAAAAGTGATGCAGAACTGTGAATCTGCTGCTTGGTCTTGCTACTAAAATACAAGCTTTAAACTATGCGTATTCTATTTCTCCCTCTAATCATTGCTGTTGCCTTATTTTCAACAACGGCAAAGTCCCAAACGGTTGGTGAGTTTTCCCTATTCTTATTTGAAGAGGGCTACCCGGTTGAAGACGCAGTAGTTTCGCTTGGCGATAACATCGTTCAGTTGACCAATAGTTCAGGGAATGCACATATTTTCGTACCGTCTGGAATCTACTATGTGGAAGTTGAATATCGTGGGGAAACGGTTACAAGCTTTGAATTGTTGAGTATTGCAGGCGAAGACACTCAGGTAATTGTCTCTGTGCCCAATCGTGGTTTACAAGCTGATGTTGATGTAGAAACATCAAATGCAGGTGAGACTGATTCCTTAGGTAATACGCAAAAAATTCAACAAGATTTAGGAAGAGGAAAGCTTTCTGGATTAGTTTTGTCTGTGGAAAACCAAACGCCGTTAGCCGACGCACAAATTTATGTAAGCGGAACGCAGGCAGATATTATCACTGATGAAACAGGAAAGTTTGAAGTCGAGCTGCCTGTTGGCGTTTATTCGCTTTCCGTTATTCTAGCTGGTTATGCCGCGATGACGGTTGATGGTGTTGAGATAAGCAAAGATGCGTTGACGGAAAAATCAATTGAGTTAACACCCGCAGGTTTAGAGCTTTCTGAGTTTGTTGTATTAGCGCCTTATATCGAAGGGAGTGTGTCGTCAATTGTTCAGGAAACGCGAGAAAGCGCTGAAGTTAAAGAGGTACTTGGTGCCGAGCAGATGTCTCAAGCGGGAGATAGTAATGCAGCGAGTGCGTTGGCGCGAGTCACTGGTTTGACTATAGAAGACGATAAGTATGTTTTAGTTCGTGGTCAGCCGTATCGTTACACTTTAACTCTTTTAAACGGCTCTCCCCTACCAAGCCCCGATCCTATTCGGCGTGTTGTTCCTCTAGATTTATTTCCGACCAGCGTATTGGCGGCTATTGATGTGCAAAAAAGTTTTTCTGCGGACAAGCCAGGAAGCTTTGGTGCTGGTCTGGTGAATTTGTCTATGCGTAGTATTCCTGAAGAGAGTTTTGCGGAAGTTTCAATTGGAACGGCTTATAACACCGTAACTACTTTTCAAAAGGGGCTAACTTACGACGGTGGGAGTAAGGACTTTCTGGGGTTAGATGATGGAACAAGGGCTATCCCAAAAGAAGTTGACGATGCCACTCAGGGTGGAACGATTGACTTGGTAAATGTTTCCGATTCTGAGCGTTTGGTAGTAGGTAAGGCTTTCGATAATAACTATGAGATCAGAGAGACAACGATGTCGCCGGATGGAACTGCGTCTATAACAGGTGGATTAAGATTTGATACTAAATACGGAGAATTTGGTATTCTCGGTGATTTTTCTTGGGGTCAAAAATCAAGTGTACGCAAAGGTAAAGAAATAGATATTGATGTTGATAACGGCGAATTAGTTGCTCGATCTAATTTTGAAAAGAATAGAACAAAGGTAAATGCTGGCGTTAGCTCGTTAATCGTGGCAGGGGGGAAATGGGATGACCACGAAGTGATAAGCAACACATTTTTTATTCGTGATACCGACAAAATAACAGAATTCAAAGAAGGACTGAATAATACTAGTGATGAACGTTACGAAAGAAGCTATAAACTGGAATGGAATCAGAGGGAGCTGTTTGTACAGCAATTTGTGGGCAAACATGATTTCAAACGCGTTTTAGTCGACTGGCGTGCGCTAACCGCCGAAGGGAATCGAGAGTTGTTAGATAGGCGAACCTATCTCTATTCTCGTCAATCGGATGGCAGTTTTATCTATTATGAGGAGGAGGCGGCCAGGCGTGAATTCAACACTGTTACTGACACTATCGATAGTCTAGCCATAGATTTTACTATTCCGCTAATTGATCAAGAGTCGTTTGCTGCATCGCTGAAAGTTGGAGCCGCGTCTGATACGCAAGATAGGCTTTCTGATACTTCTCGTTTTAGCTTTGAGCCTTCCGGTGGTGATTTGGATTTGTCACTAGGGCCTAATGAGATTTTACATCCTGATAACGTTGGCGACACAATCGGTTTTTCTGATGATACTCAGGATAACGATGATTATATAGGCAAGTCGTCGGTTGTCGGTATTTATGCAATGACGGACATGAAGTTTTCTGATCTGCTGCGTCTAAATTTAGGCGTACGTATGGAGAACGCAGATTTTAAAGTAAAAACGTTTTCTCGTTCAAATGAAGATACCTTGGCAGCTCCCTCTTTGGGGTTTGATGGAGCTAAGACGTTACCAACCGCAACGGCTACTTGGTTTGTCAATGATGAGATGCAAGTGCGAGGTGGCTACAGTACGACAGTTTCCTATCCAGTACTTGTTGAAATGTCCAATACGCTTTTTTCTGATCCTGATGACGGCGATGTCTATTTTGGGAATCCGGATCTAAAGCCGGCGACGATTAGTGGGTTTGATTTCCGATGGGAGTGGTATTTTTCCACTGAAGAGTTAGTGAGCGTGGGCCTGTTTCAACGTAATTACATTAATCCAATTGAAAACGGATTTGTAGCAACAGGTGGTGGTAGCCCTCGATTAACGATTAAAAATGCCGAATCTGCGGTTGTTAACGGCGTGGAGTTCAGCGGACGTATCAGCTTGGAAGATGTTAAGGAAAATATGTATTTCCAGAGCAATATCACGCTCATGGAATCTTCGGTAGATCTAGGTGATGACGCAGGTATTGCTACGAACGTTAATCGTCCACTTCAGGGGCAGGCGAATTACGTATTCAATTTTCAGCTTGGTTATGACGGCGAGAAACAGGACTGGACAATTACTTATAATCAAGTTGGCGAGAGACTCGAGCAAGCTAATGTAAATGGTTTGCCAGATATATATCGTCAACCTATTCAGCAACTAAACGCCAAATGGAGCTGGAAGCTTAATGACATTTTTAAGTTCAGTGTTTCTGGAAAAAACATTTTAGATCCTAATTTTGTATTTTTAGGTGACACTATTGAAGAAAAGTCTTACCGAAAAGGAATGACGATTAAGTCGTCTATCACCGCTGAATTTTAATTCTTTCAGAAATAAAATTAAAAATGTGCGCAGGATGTACGCTCCTTGTCTTTCAGTTTTCCTGTTATCTCGAGATACTTGTACTTCCTATGTGGCACGGATTTAGTGCTAGCATATCTGTCGTAGAAAACATCGTCAACAGGGATAATGATGTCTAGCTCCCATGGATGGGGTTACAGTATTTTTTAGAGCAGTATCGCCTCACGCTCAGGACAAAACCAACAGTCTTTGATTAGTTATTTCTATCTCTTAATAATTTGTGTGTGCTAGTTATTTGTAACACGTTTGTCATAAAAGCTTGTTAATTTACGCGCATATTAGAATATTTTATTTTCTACGTGAGGAGTTTTATTAAAATGAAGTTTGAGAAAAAACTTTTAGCAACATGTGTTGCTATGGCTGTTTTAAGTTTGACTGCGTGTAATTCTGACGATGACAACAGCAATAAGGATAAAGACACAGATACACCAACTGTAGCTGACAAGACTGTTCTTAACATCGAAGCTGGTACTCAAATTTTTGCTGATGCTGATAATAAAGCAGGTATTCGTGTAACTCGTGGTGCTACGCTTAATGTTCAAGGTACAGCTGAAATGCCAGTTATTATGTCTGCGGCTGATTTTGACCTAAGTGGTGGTGAAATCACTGGCGGAACAGACTTCACTGGTCGTGGTGATTGGGGTGGTTTGGTAGTTAACGGTTATGCACCAGTGAATGGTGGTGATGATTCGGGTGACGTACCTAACGAATCTTCTTCTGAAGCAGCTCCTGCAACAGAAACTGATGTTTTCTATGGTGGTGACAACGCAGCTGATAGCAGTGGTTCTATCGAGTACTTGGTAATTGCTGAGTCTGGTGTTGCTTTCCAACCTGATGCTGAGCTTCAAGGCTTGACTCTTGAAGGTGTTGGTAACGGTACGACTATCAGCTACATTCAAGTTCTAGGTTCTGAAGATGACGGAATCGAGTGGTTTGGTGGTTCTGTAGATGTTGATCACATCGTTATCAACGGCCAGGACGACGATGGTCTTGATTTTGACGATGGTTATAATGGTAACGTATCTCACGCGATTATCCGCATGGGTACCAACGATGGTGATACAGGTATCGAAGCTGACGGTGGTAAAGCTAGCAGCGACGCATACTCGACTCCTACGTTGAGCAACATCACTGTCTTGGGTAACGTTGGTAAAGGTTCTAAGTCTACTAAAGGTGCGAACTTTAAAGAGAACTTCTCTGGTAAGCTTTACCGTTCTGCATTCATTGCTGATGCTGCGAGCCCAGTAGCTGGTGATTTCGATGGTGCATGTATCGATGTTGATACAGCAACTGCAGCTGCTAACTTGAAGCTAGTTGACGTTGTTTGTAGCTCTACTGCTAATGTTGCTTCTGGTGACAATATCACTGATTTCCCAGCAGCTAACAACGATATGTCAAATACGACTATGACTCTTGATGCAGCAACTTTAGCTGTAAATGGCGCTGTTGCTGGTGACCTAGATGGTACTGGGTTTGTTAAAGGTGACGACACTACAACTGCTGTTCCTTCTGATTACATCGGTGCAGTTGATCCAGCAGATGCTACTCCTTGGTGGGATGGCTGGACTGTTCACATAGCTGAAACTGCGGAATCATTCGGAAGTCTTAAAAATGAAAACTTTAACCCGCTAACGGCTGAGATTGGCGCTGGAACTATTGCTCCTGCTGCTGGTATTACTTCTGCTGCACTAGCTGCTGACGAAGATCTTGATTTTGGATGTCCTGAAGGTACTTCTCAAGGTCAGAGCACTTTTGTTACTTTAGATGGTGTTGAATTCCCAGTTTGTTTGATTAGCTCTCACATGACTGGTGATAAGGCATACACACTAACAAATGATTATGTTTATGTATTAACAGAGTACATCAAAGTTGGTAACGGTGGTGTTGAAGACACAGCTGCTGAGTAATAGTTTACTTATTAAGTAGATTATCAATGTTGTTAAAAAGCCTCACCCTAGGGTGAGGCTTTTTTATGCGCATGAATTATGAATATTAGAAGCTTGAAATATATCTCTTTAAGCGTGTCATAAGATTGTAATACTTGAGCGCTACTATAGATTTACTCCGAAGCAGCAATGGATAGTTCTTCGGAGGCTAAGTATGAAGCCAAGCCGATAGTGTATAGATGGTTTTTTACGAAGCTGATGGATCATAGCCCTGTTAGCTAGGAAGCAGAGTACGTCAAGAAAATAAAAACCATAAATTTGGTTTAAAGCCAAGATCTCCCCCAGAGTTCTTGGCTTTTTTAATTATCCACTCTTTTAAAAAAACACTTGACGAATAAATATTTAGTCGCCAAACTCGAAGCATGAAAATTCGAAAGCCCACATCAAACTTTATTATCTGCAAAGCAATGCTGCGCTGGCATGTGCGTTGTGCATCTGTGTGCTGGAGAAATGAGTTGTA
>CALZJE010000063.1 GCA_945787715.1 uncultured Ectothiorhodospiraceae bacterium
TCTTTACCGGAAACCTCAACAAACCCACCATCACCTGCTTCTGAACCGCCGGTTGCAGAAATATTGCCGTGATAACGAGTAACTTCATCCGCCCAGACTATTACCTTTCCACCATCACCACTTTTTATTGCATCAGCTTTTATTGTTACATCAGCGCCAACAAAAGTGTGAGTTGCATTTTGTAAATTAGGATTTTTACCTTGGAAATCACCGCCAATTAAAACTTCGCCGCCACCGGTCGCACCCGATGTATTGACAACTACATCACTGCCTAAGCCGACTTTTTCACCTAGAATATGAATTGAACCACCGCTTGATGTTGCACTAGATGCATCAACTCCACCAGTATTAATCACTGTACCTGTCCCGACTAAACGAATTTTACCACCGCTACGATCAATTTTATTTGCTCTGATAATTCCACTATTATTGACAACATTAGCAAATACATCTTTTGCGGCATGCGCGGAAATTAATACTTCGCCGCCTTCGGCGTTTATTGTTCCTGTATTTTTTATCGCATCTTCGCGGCCATCAATTTTTGCTGCGACTTCTTCATCGATTTTAAATGTCATCAAGCCATCGTTATCAAAGTCAATGACGGCGGTATTTCCTGTTGCCAAATTGATTCGACCATAATCAGCTAATATGGCGCCATTATTTTCAACCGCGCCACCAATCAACGAGATAGAGCCGCCAGTAGCCGCTTGTAGAGTACCATGGTTGACGATAGCGCCAGGGTTCATACCCTCTTCGACATATAAACGAAATTTACCCTGCATAAATTCGTTCACATCCATATTCATTCCGGTAGCTAATAATCCACCCACATTTACTTGTGCATTAGGGCCAAAAACAATTCCGTTAGGATTGCTTAATAAAACGCGACCATTAGCATTGATTTGACCAAAAATTTGGCTCGTGTTGTTATCTAATATGCGATTTAGAACAACGCTGGAAGCATTTGGCTGTTGAAAGGTGACAGATTCATTGTTACTTAAATTAAAACTATCCCAATTTATCGCCATCGATTGAGTTGTTTGGTTTACCAAGGTGCTAGCATTCGATTGATGAATTGCTCCGCTGCCTCCAACAACTTCTCCTCCTTGAGGAGCAGCTATAACTGTGTGAACCGTCAGAGAAAGCAAACAGAGTATTAAAGTGCTGTGGTAACAGGCACTTGCAATATTC
The DNA here is from genome assembly GCA_945787715.1 of uncultured Ectothiorhodospiraceae bacterium. GTDB lineage: Bacteria > Pseudomonadota > Gammaproteobacteria > S012-40 > S012-40 > CALZJE01. The sequence continues at coordinate 1,192 of CALZJE010000063.1, forward strand.
ATGAGAATATTTTGTTTGTTAAAAGAGGTATGTTCTATTTTATTCATTTCACTATCCAGACACTTTGTTTTTTGTATTGATCGCTAAATCGCGGAATGCAAACCAATTAGCAAACCCAAGAAATCGCTTTGAAAATAACTCAAGCGCCTTAAGAGGTTGTTTAATTAAACAGCAATATGGCATCATTATAAAAAATAATATATTAAATCAAAATAGTATTGCTGCGATCCATTATTAATTGGTTTCGTAGAACCAAGAACGGTAGCGGCCTGTAATTTTGCAGTAAATTTGTTTGGTAAATTAAACTTCACCGCTATTCCGGCGCCTTGCAGATCAACAGATTTGCTTTCGCCGGTATCAACTAATCGACCTCCACCAATATCGTAGAACAACGAAACATTAAATATTTCGCTCCAGCGTCGGCCAGCAAAAGCCACTTTATCTGCAAATCCGGGAGCGTTTAAGATCCATTCAAGAGAAGCGGAATAAGCAATATCTCGCAAGTATTCTGATACGGGAAAAGCTCTTACATTATCCGCTCCACCAAGTGGGAATTGCTCTAGTGAGTTCAGACGATCGAAAGAATATTGAAACTGAGTTGAAAGAAGTAATGATGAGTTACTATAGAGAGTCTGCAATCGGGAGTAATTGATGCTTAATTTCTGGAATCCACCATTATAAGTACTATCACTAAAACCATCAGCACCTAAACGAGTTCCAATGCCTTGAAAAAATTGTACAACCCCAACATTAATACCAGCAAATCGTGTATCAATATGATCAAAACCAAGTTCTAACTTAGCAACATCATAATCAGAGGTTTGCACATTACTTAATGCTAAGTCAACTTTGGCGTGTTTTCGATTGATCCCACCTAAAGCGAAAATATTATATGCTCTATGTCGATGAAAATATTTTTTAATATGGATACCAAATACCGTACTCTCACCTGTAATATCGTCTTTTTCAAAGTTCTCCCCGACTTTAAACTCATTGTGAGAAGCATTAACACCGAATTGCCAATCATTGCGGTATATCGGTAGTTGATAATTCACACTACCAAAAATCCCGTCATGATTAGATTTTTCAGGGTCGAGAGATTTTAATAGTGTTATGCCAAATCGATCAGCGATTCCTGCTGGATTATTCACGGAAAAATCAATCCTCGCGCGATATTCCCCGGTGAATTCAGACCCATGATTGTCAACCTGAACCGCACCATTAAACCGACGTTCATCCAGCACTTTAATTAACAGTTCACTATCACCGTGTTCTTTACCTGGTTGAAATATTCCACTCACATTTAAGCCTGGGTAATCCGAAAGATAGAGCAGACCAGTTTCAATTTTATCTTTATGAATAACCTGTCCTTTTAATGGCTCAAAGGATCGTAATATCACTTTTGAGGAATACATCGAATTGGATTCTGTTCGAGCATCACCTAACCTTCCCTCTAGAACTTCAATAACCACTTTTCCCTCAGTGACATCCTGCGCAGGGATAAAAGCTGTCGCCAAGATCAAACCATGTTGTCGATAATACCGAGTAATTTCATCCGCTATTTCTTGAATCTGGCCAATTGTTAGCCCGCGACTCCATTCTGAATTTCGAAGCTTAAAAACAAGTTTCCATAACTCTGAACTTGTTGGTCTCTGTGTAGGTTCTTCGACCAAACGTCGTATAAATTCTGCAATGCCATCAACTTCATCGGTTGTAAAACCACCGGTATCTTCTTCATCCAGACGTTGTCTTCTGACACGATTCGCTTCTGCAATAAAGGCAATATCTTCCTCTCTAATGCCATATTCTTCGAGAGTCTGTACGCCTTTTAATGTAAATTCGGTAACCTTCACTCGTTCACCTTCATCCGCACCTAGCGGTCGATCGATGACTTTCGGTATCTCTAAAACTCCATCTACTTTGGGAATTGGCTCTCGTTCTTGTGATATTCGCGGAAGTGCCCCACCCGGTGTCGCTGCATCAGGTATAGTAGGCGCGGCAAATATCTGCGATGAAATAAGCGTTTGGCTAGAAAATACAACAAGTAGTATACTTATTCGTTTTATTAATAATGGTGAAAGGGCTGTTAATAACCTAAACATTACGATCGTTTTTTATCCGTTATTTTAATTAATTTATGAAGCGAATTGTAGTTTTATCTAAATGTAAAGCACTAGCAGCTTATTGCTGAATGCTTTAATTTCCGTGAGTCGCTGATTGAACTATTGTATGTGAAGCATAATACACTAAAAGCATATCGAAGCTGTTATATTAGAGCAGCTATGAACGTGGCACAATGCCCAAACTTGGTTAACTGTTAATATATTGGTCGAAAACTATTTATGTCTCTTACCCTTAAAATAATTTCCCCTACTACTTTACCTCAAGGGCAATCACAAGAGTGTGTTTTTGATGAGCTTGGTGGAACAATCGGCCGCAAACCACACAACGACTTTGTATTAATAGATCCTGAAAGATTTATTTCAAGCAAACATGCAAGCATAGAGTACAAACAAGGTAAATACTACATTACAGATATTAGTACTAATGGCGTCTTCATTAACAACAGTCCTCATGCACTTGGCGCAAATAATTCGCATGAATTAAAATCGGGTGACAAAATAAATATTGGTGACTTTCAATTTCAAGCTGATGTCAGCGAACATATTGCTGCACCCTCCTCATTAGAAGATGGCCTTTCTTCTTTTGGTTTGGATAATTCGTTTGCTCAAAGTGAAACCGCATCACCGACCGACTCATTTGAGCATGGATTTTCTTCTGAAAACACTGTCGATCCACTTGCTTTACTCGGTGGTGATAACGGTGTTTCTAGTGATCATAACGAACCCTCTAATATGGGGTTCGGGGGACAACCTTTGACTAAAGACTCATTCGGTGCTCCTGAGTTTGGTATTGACGGCTCCGCTGATACTGGCGGCGAAGTAGAGAATGATTTTTTTGCTAATTCAAAATCAGAAGTACCACCGCCCTCTCCTATACATGAACCCTTCACGCCACCTTCTGCCATTCCAGATGATTGGGATATTATGGGGGATGGTGATTCACTTCAACCTCAAACTCCATCCTCGGAAAATGTAGCACCCACAATTTCTGAATCTGACAAAATTGAAGTGGAAGATGATATTTTTGCCGCCTTGGATTCGTCACCGATAAAAGACGCGCAAGCAATTCCAACAAACCATGATATTGAACCAGAAATCAAACCAGTTGCTGATAAGCATACAATTGATGCTTTTTTAGCAGACTCAAGCATACCAGAAACTTCTGCATCAGCTTTCACTACAGCACCTAATGCTCAAATTCCTCCAGCAGCGCCTGAATCAGCTAAACCTGAAACGATCAAGGCTTCAACTTCTGACGTGTCTCGCGAAACTTCTTCTAAAGAAGATGATGCTTTGTTACATGCATTTTTCCTAGGAGCGGGTATTAATCCTCAAAAAATAAGTTTTGCCGACAAACGTTCCTTAATGTTGAAAATCGGTTTATTAACAAGAACTAATACCGAAGGGTTGATGATTGCCTTGCGAGCGCGTTCTACCATAAAAAGCAGTTTTCGCGTTAACAAAACTACTATTGCGCCGGTCGAAAACAATCCACTGAAATTCTTGGTGACAGTCGATGATGCGCTAACAACACTGCTATCCGACGACAGGACAGGCTATATGCCTGCAAAGCAAGCTGTTGACGAGGGTTATAATGACCTGCAAACCCATCAAATGGCAATGATGGCTGGGATGCAAGGTACAATTCGAGCAATACTCGAACAGTTTGATCCTAATGTATTGGAACAGTCTTTTTCACGAAGCTCAGGTTCCAGCTTAATTCCTGGATCTAAAAAAGCAAAAAACTGGGATCAATACAGTGAATTTTATAAACGAATTTCCGACCAACTTGTGGATGATTTTCAAAATTTGTTCGGTGAAGAGTTTGCAAAAGCTTATGAAAGGCAAGTTCAAAAACTAAACGGATCGCGCATATAGAAAGAACAAAAATAACACAATTGCGACGCGATAATTTCCTAAATTGATGAAATATCCGAGTAAAAGAACGCTATTCCCTTTTGCGGTTAAACCATGCAATAATCAACACCTTATAATTTACGGATCTATTATACAAAGGTGAACTTGTAGCAGCCGAACTCAGTGTAAAGGCCTTCCTGATTATTATTTGATCACACAAGTTTAATGTAACGTTATACATTGAGCCGTTCGCAGTCGAAGCTTGTGATCTTCTTCATAACGGTGGATATTCAAAACCTGAAATAATAGTAAAAACCAAAACTGCTTTGAATGTATTATCTTTTTTAAAAGCACTTAATGAGGAAATATTATACCGATGAAAAAGTCGACGATTGGACTGTTCCTTAGCGGGCTTTTGGCAATAACATCGCTTGTTGGATGTTCGTTGATTAAACCTATTCCTGATATTTTTTCCATTTCCATAAATACAAGTTCCGATTTAAATCCCGATGATAACGATCGCGCATCACCGGTCGTATTGCGTATTTATGAATTGAATGACAACAAACTATTTAACGAAAGTGATTTTTTTGATCTTTACGATGAAGACACTGAAATTCTTGGCAAAGCAATAATTAAAAAACAGGAGATGGAATTAAATCCTAATGAAAGTCGCAAACTTGACTTAACTTTAACAGATAAAACAAAATTTATTGGATTCATTGCCGCTTATCGTGATATTGACTCTGCAATATGGCGCCAAGTGCATACAGTGCAAAGAAAAAGATCTACCGGCGTTCCAGTGTATGCCAGTAGTGGTCTTACTATCGATTTAAAAAAGAATAAAATTGTTATCTCCAGTAAGTAACCCGGATAATTGCTCGTAAGGAAATAGATAAAACCTATGTCATGGTATAGCAAAGTTGCCTGGTCTCAAGGCATGTTCGTACAACCACAACATTTTCAGCAGCACACCCGGTATTTTGAAGACCAAATCCGAGCTCGATGCAAAGGATTGGCACCTTATGACTGGGGAATACATTACATCAAACTTGATAATGAGCTTTTAGCACAAGGTAAGTTCGCCATAGAATCCTGTGCTGGTAGGTTTGATGATGGTACATCTTTTGTTATTGACGAAGTTGAACAGGGGCCTTCTGTGCTTGATATCCCTGAAGTCCAAGGGAAAATCGTTTATCTTGCCTTACCTTTGCGACGAACAGGTATGAACGAGATAGACACGAGTAATAGCAATGAAGGATTATCTCGTTTCATCAGTAAAGAAATAAATGTAAGAGACTCAATTGATAATGCTAACAATGAAGCACCTGTACAAATCGCGTATTTAAATTTGAGAGTTGCACTCGATACTGAAATGTTAGGCGATTATACAATTATACCCATTGCTAAAATTATGGAGCGGCAGCCAGATGGGAAGATTTTGCTAGATGAGAATTTCGTCCCCCCTTGCTTGAGTTGTAAATCAGTTCCACGAATAAATCGTTATGTAGAAGAATTGCAGAAATTAATGGTTCACAGAGCGGATGCACTTGCAGGACGTATATCAGACGGTGGTCGCGGCGCAAATAGTAGTTCTGAGATGGCTGACTTTCTGTTATTGCAAGCAATCAATCGTTACGAGCCACTTTTAGAACATCTTTCAAACGCTGAAGATATTCACCCAGAAACGCTCTATCAACTTTTCATTCAAATTGCAGGTGAGTTAACAACGTTTACCAAACGCAGTCGTCGGCCTGGGGATTACCCAGCTTATCAACACGATAATCTACATGAAACGTTTACACCAATATTAGCAGAATTGCGCCAGTCATTAAGTACGGTGCTTGAACAAGCAGCAACACAATTAAGTATCCAAAAGAAAAATTTTGGGATTTATGTAGTACCAATTACCGATCGTTCAGTGGTTAAATCTGGCTTCTTTATCCTCGCAGCAAAAGCGTCGTTGAGCTCAGATGAGCTACGCAGGCATTTACCACAACAAGCTAAAATCGGTCCTGTTGAACAAATTCGTGAATTAGTTAATCTTCAATTACCAGGTATCGCGTTTCGCGCAATGCCAGCAGCACCAAGACAAATCCCCTTTCACTCTGGTTATACCTATTTTGAGTTGGATAAGAATAGTGAACTGTGGAAGCAAATGACACAATCAGGCGGGTTTGCCATCCACATCGGTGGTGAATTCCCCGGGTTAGAACTGGAGTTCTGGGCAATAAAAGAGTAATGCCATGGCAGATAATAACGATATATTTTCCCACCTTAATAGTGAAGACAGAACAATACTAAAACCTTCACCCGGAGGCGGCGGAAACAAAACAGTCATTCGGCCCATGCCCGGTAGTCAAATGCCCGCTGGTGGAATGCAGAATCAGGCTCCCCCACCACCTGGAAGACCGCTAAATCTTCATCATGTGCTGGATAAATCTGACAACAATCCTATCATTGCCGTTGCAAAGCCCATTCTTGCCTTGCTCACTCGTTTAAGCCAAACGCACCAACATCAAGACGTCAATGGCTTGCATACTCGAACAATTCAGGAAATTCGCAATTTTGAAATAAATGCCCAGCAAAAAGGTATTAATCCTCAACAAGTAACAATTGCTCGCTACATACTATGTTCAGCCATTGATGAGACAGTACTCAACACGCCTTGGGGGAGTAACAGTAGCTGGCCGTCACAAAGTTTGTTAAGTACATTTCATCGAGAGAACATCGGCGGACAAAAATTCTTTGCGATTTTGGAAAAAATGCAGCAGAACCCAGCACCAAATATCGACTTGCTCGAACTTATGGCAGTTTGTCTTGCTCTTGGTTTTCAAGGAAAGTATCGAGTGATACAGGGTGGTTCTAACCATATTGAAACCATCCGCACACAACTTCATCATCAAATCGCCCTTTTGAGAGGTGAATATGAGAGAAGTTTATCACTGCACTGTGACGGCATAAAATTGAAAAGTGCGGTCGATAGAAATATTCCGTTATGGGTCATTGCGGCCATTACCGGTGCAATTATTGTCGCCGCTTATATTGGCTTTAGTGTCGCATTAAAGAAAGACGCCGCTCCCGTTTTACAAAAACTTCAAGAAATTAATCAAATCGAACAATCCACTGAATCATGAAAGCGATTATAAAATTTATCACTAATCCATTGTTAATTTCTATTATCGGCCTTATCGCAATCGCTGTAGTCATCTGGTTCGGTGGGCCCATGCTCGCAATAAATGAGTCGAAACCACTGGAATCAGAGATGTCACGATTAATCACTATATTGGTGATTACCGTTCTCTGGGGGCTCAATAATTTTCGCATCCAAAATAAGCAGAAGAAAAAAGATTCACAATTGATGGGAGAAATCGCTCAATCAGCCCCGCTGGGGAAAGCTGAGGATTCTCGATCAGCAGAAGAGTCTAAAGTGCTACAGCAGCAATTTGGTGATGCGCTCAACATCCTTAAAGCCAGTAAAAAACATGCTGATCAGTCGAATATATCGATTCATGAACTACCGTGGTATATCATCATTGGCCCACCTGGTTCCGGCAAAACTACCGCGCTAATTAACTCTGGATTACGCTTCCCACTTGCGGAAAAGATGGGGCAGCAACCCTTAAAAGGTATCGGTGGCACTCGTAATTGTGATTGGTGGTTTTCCGATGATGCTATTCTTGTTGACACAGCAGGACGCTATACAACACAAGATTCAGATAAAGAGACAGATAGCGCTGGTTGGTCAAATTTTCTTGGATTGCTAAAAAAACATCGACCTCGCCAACCCATTAACGGTGCCATTATAGCCATAAGCCTCACCGAACTCATCATGCAATCGGAATCTGAACGGCAACAACATGCAAATCAAATCAAAGAACGATTGCAAGAACTTTACGATAACCTCGGCATTCAATTCCCCGTTTATGTACTGCTGACTAAAACTGATTTAGTTGCTGGATTCAATGAATATTTTGATAACCTATCCCGACAAGAACGACATCAAGCCTGGGGGATGACTTTTCCAACTTCGGGTGGATTTGAATCTAACTTCGACATCAATTATTTTAAAGATGAATATGATGCATTGTTGCGTCGCTTAAATGACAGATTGCAGTGGAGAATGCAAGAAGAACGAGACCTGTCTCGGCGAGCATTGATACTGGGTTTTCCCACAGAACTCGCATCACTCAAAGAGATGACTGCACAATTTCTCGATACAGCTTTTAAACCAAGCAATTTTAGTAAAACAGTGAACTTAAGAGGTATCTTTTTTACTTCAGGCACTCAGGAAGGTACACCGATCGACCGTGTTATGGGTGCGCTTGCCAGTAACTTTGGCCTTAATCGCCAAACAATCCCCGCATATAGTGGCCAGGGAAAAAGTTTCTTTTTAACTGATCTGTTTCGCAATGTCATTTTTCCTGAATCTGCACTTGCTGGCACCAATCGTAGTCATGAGCAAAAACAAAATTTGATGCGTAAAGGTTCCTACGCTTTTGCGCTAATAGCTACTATTGCATCAGCAGGATTATGGACCTCTCAATATGCTGAAATTAAAGCGCAGATTGATGAGATGGATAAGCATGTAGAGCTATTTATCGCAGAATCCAATAGTATCCCTGAAAACAACATTGAACCTGAGTTTTTATTAGCTTCTCTCACGTCACTACAGCAAGCACAAAATAGCGCGACGGATGATGCTCGCGGCGTGTTTAGTCAAGCTGGGCTTAGCCAAATGCGCTCATTGGGTCCTGCCAGTGATGAAGCCTATTACCGTACTCTGCAGTTACAATACTTACCAAGTCTTGTGACAGTATTGGAAAATAAATTAACCGATCCTAATACATCACTTGATGATATTTTTATTACATTAAAAACCTATTTAATGTTGGCCGATCGCAAGCGATTTAACAAAGACAAAGAAAGTGTCACCAATTGGTACATCAAAAATTGGGAAGAAAAATTTCCTGGTAACACCGCGAAACAAGCACAACTGCAACACCACCTAAAAACATTATTTGAAATCGGATTTGACCCGATTGCGACTAACGAAAGAATTGTTAGTACCAGTCGTTTTGAGTTACGTAAGATACCACTAGCCAAAAGAATATATACCAGCCTAAAACAACAAGGCGACAACACACTTAACGATTTCTTTCTTAGTAGTGTGCTTGATAGCTCAGAGCAACAAATTTTCTTGAATAAGAGAGATGAGGAAGAACCAATTGTTGGCATACCTGGTTTGTATACCAAAGTTGGCTATGAATCACTTTTCTTAGAGCAAAGTGTAAAACTAAGCCAGGAATCAACAAAAGATGACTGGATTTTTGGCGATACTGATAAAAAAGATGACGGTAAAATCGATCCTGATCAAATTCATGCGGATGTTGAAGCGCTTTATATTAAAGACTTTATCAAACATTGGACTGGCATGTTTCAAGGCATAAAGCTAAGCAAATTTAAAAATCTCGAACATTCTACAGAGGTATTGGAAAACCTAGGGAATAATAATTCATCCCTAATGCGTGTGGTTGAAACGCTTAATATAAATACTGATCTACGCAATAAACCGAATCTATTACAACAAGTTGGAGCTGATAAGTTAAAGAAATTGGGTAAAGTCGGTAAAAAAGCAGCTAAAAAGGTGAAGTCTGATATCCCGATGACACCGGTTGGTAAAAAACTTCGAAATCACTTTAAAACATTGATTGCGCTGTCAGAGGCTGTTGAAGGAAAGCCGCCCGAATTACAACGTTACATGCAATCAATCATTAAACTTCATGATTATATGAATGAAGTCTTTGTTGCAGCCGATCCTAATGTCGCAGCACTTGAAGCAAGTATGCTGCGGATGAAAACAAACGGCAAAGATATAGTCGGCAAGTTGCGCAGGGATGCTAAGAAACTGCCCTCACCCGTTAATCAATGGGTGAAAAGTCTCACAACATCAAGTTGGAGAGTGTTACTGACTGCAAGTCGTCAGGAAATTAATGATCGCTGGGATAATCAATTACTCGAATCCTACAATCAAAGTATCAAAAACCGTTATCCAATTTATAAGACCAGAAGCCAACAAACCAGCTTTGAAGATTTTTCTGAGTTTTTTGCACCTGAGGGAACCTATAATACTTTTCTCATAAAAAATATTATGCCCTTTGTCAAAGAAGACGCAAGGCGATTCAATATCAAAACACTTGAAGGGCAATCCATCGGTTTTACTAAAGGGGCATTAGTACAACTTCGCCGCGGGAAAAACATTTCCAGAGCATTTTTCGGCAAAAATGCAGAAAACATTTCTGTAAAATTTCGTCTAACACCGAAAACTTTAGATGCAAAAGTAAAACGTTTCACTCTACGTTTAGATGAGGATAACGTTTCTTATCGTCACGGCCCTACACGTTCTTCATCGCACACCTGGCCTTTCACTGATGATGCAGCCTCAAGTAAGATAATCTTACGGTTTGAAAAATCAGGTAGTAAAGTCGACCAAACTTATAAAGGAACATGGTCTTTTTTCAAGTTACTCGAAAAATCCAATGTCAAATCAACAAGCAGTGCAGATAAATTCAATCTGACCTTCAGTAAAGATGGTTACTTCGCTAAATATGATTTAAAAGCAAATAGCGTCACTAATCCCTTTAACTTAAGAGAATTACAGGCGTTTAGAGCGCCGAGTAAGCTGTAATGAACCCATCAATAATCACAGGTTATTTTGGTAAACTTCCAGTGCGAGGTGATTTTATTCAAAGAAACCTTAATCCAGAGTTTATTCAAACTTGGGATACATGGTTACAGAATATTTTTGAAGCGAGCCGAAACAATCTGCAAGACCAGTGGTTGAATTACTATTTAGTAAGCCCTGTATGGCGCTATTATTTTTCACTTGCTGATGGGGATATTTATACGGGGATAATGCTGCCGAGTGTCGACAAAGTAGGCCGATATTTCCCCTTAACTATCGCTGCCAATATCAAAAACTATCCGTCGGCTAGTTCCTTTATTGTTCAAAATGCTCAATGGTATGACGCCGTTGAGAACTTAGCCTTACGTGCCCTTGATGAGAGTATTTCGTTTGAAGAGTTTAATACTCAAGTCGATTCACTTCTTCGTTCTATCAATATTAATCAGCAAAACACCAATCAAATGAGTAAAGGCTTTCGTGTGCCTCTCAGTACAGGTACTTCAGTAGATGGTGCTCTTTCTCTCATTGCTCATCAATTCCCCACAGAGCTTGATTCAAAGCGAAGTTATTGGTGGAGCAATGGCAGTACACATGTTAGTAGTCATTTAATCTCTTGCAAGGGATTACCTGACGACAATATTTATACTGCTATGCTTGATGGGCGGTGGGAGTTGTGTCACATGCAGCAACTTAGTACATCAACATTTATTCCCTATTAGAATTATAACAAATATATTTATATGAGCGACCAAATAGTAAAATGGCAAGCCGCAGAACTAACAAATCCCGGTAATGTAAGAGATTATAATGAAGACTCAGGCTTAGTTAAAACTCAAAATCAATTATGGGTGGTTGCTGATGGAATGGGTGGCCACGAAGCTGGTGACATTGCAAGTAAAATGATTATTCAAGCATTAGATAATATAACGCCCAGTAATGATTTTACACAATATGTTGACCAAGTTGATGATGCTTTAACAACTGTCAACCAGCAACTGCGTATTCTTGCTCGTGATAAGTATAATGGTCGAACAATAGGTAGTACGGTAGTCGCTATGATTGCCCAGAGTCAATACATTGCATATTTATGGGTTGGCGACAGCCGCATTTATCGGGTTCGTGATAAACAAATCACTCAAATAACCCGTGATCATAGCGAAGTCCAAAATATGATTGACCAAGGCTTATTGAATGCCGAAGAAGCAGAATCACATCCCTCAGCTAATGTGATTACCCGCGCGATCGGTGCCGCAGATACTCTTCATCTTTCCGTAGGGGTTGAAGAGGCTGAGGATGAAGATATCTATATATTATGTAGTGATGGCCTTTATAGAGATATTAGCGATGCTGAACTTCTTCAATTAAGTTTAGCTGGAGACGAAAAAACGATTTGTGAAGATATGATGCGTGTAGCCTTATCGCGAGAAGCTAAAGACAATATTACCGTTATCATAGTTAAAAGTACTTTCTAAATCGTGAAAATCAACCTAAGTCAATTTATTGAAGACTGTATAAACGAAAGACTTTCTTTGCCATTAGTTGAGAAAGCATTATTACAATTTATTGACGAAAAAAGCATTGATTACGCTTTGTTAAGTCATGCGGTCACAAAACTTGATTATTTAAGCGCACACGACATTGAGCATTTACAATTACTGATTGAAAGTTCAGCCTTAGTAGATGATAAAACTTACCTCGCGAATAGCGATAATCGTGATGAAACTTTTATTTCCTCATCTAACCATACAGATAACAATAAAACAGAAATTATAACTAGTGCATCAACGGATAGTGATAAAACACGAATTGTAGCTTCAACATTAGAAGAAGATGACAAAACCTATCTTACCCCTGTTGCAGACGCCAATCACGCTATAGCAATAACAGAAGATGATGAAAAGACACGACTTTCACCATCAATCTCTCCAACTCCAGATTTAACCGATGAAGAACCAGCCCAACCACTTCAACCGGGAAGTATCATCAACAACCGATTCGAGCTTATTGAGCTTCTTGGCCGTGGCGGAATGGGTTCGGTATTTAAAGCAAAAGATAAAAGAAAAGAAGAAGCAAATGATAGCAATCCTTATGTTGCAATCAAATTTTTAAACGAAGATTTTAAGCAACACCCACAATCTCTTATTTCATTGCAAAGAGAGTGTAAAAAGTCACAAACGTTAGCTCATCCCAATATCATCACTGTTCATGACTTTGATAGAGATGGTGACACAGTCTACATGACGATGGAGCTAATGGATGGTGAACCTTTAGATGAACTTCTTTCAAAACATAAAAATAGCGGCCTTGAGCATTCACTGGCTCTCAATATTCTTAAAGATGTCAGCCAGGCACTCGCCTATGCGCATGAAAAAAATATTGTTCATTCGGACTTCAAACCCGGTAACGTATTCGTTACAAAAGATGGTCGGGCAAAAGTGTTGGATTTTGGTATCGCCAGAGCCGTCAAGCATAGCGGTGATTCCGGTAGTGGTGATAGCACTGTTTTTGATGCTGGTGAGCTGGGAGGATTAACGCCAGCCTATGCGAGCTGTGAGATGCTAGAAGGAGAGACGCCCGCTCCTGCTGATGATGTCTATGCGTTAGGCTGTGTTGCTTACCAATTGTTTACAGGTCGTCACCCGTTTGATAAGTTACAAGCAGATCGTGCGCGTGACAAACAATTGACTGTAGCACCATTATTAAAGCAACTCGAGCGCAAACAAGCACAAGCGTTGCTTAACACTTTAAAATTTGATCGAACACAGCGTACAGCAGATGCCCAAAAATTTGTTAGGGAATTTTTCGAGAAAAAACATGCAAGCAAAGGCTTAAAATTTACCTTAGCCGTCGCCGCACTACTTCTATTGGGTGTAGGTGGAAAACTATTCCTAGACTATCAAAATCAACAGACCATCTCAGAACTTGTTGCCACAATTAATCAGGGAGATAATGAGGAAATAACGTTAGCACTCCCCAAAATAGATCAATTAAATGAGAGCGCAAAAGAAGCCGTACTCATCGAAGTACGTGATAAAGTCATAGACTACTACGCTACTCAAGCACTACCACTGGTAGACCAAAACATGGGGAGATATAACTTTCCTCAGGCACTAGATGTATTAACTCATGCAAAAATGCGATACCCGGATTCAGCAAAAATTCAGGATTTGATTGATCAGTTGCAAGGCCGTAAAAATCAAATATTAAATACATTGGCGAAACAAATAAACGAATACGTTGAGAAAGGTAAGTTGCAGTCAGAAACCACGACTGCTGATATAAATGAAGTATTTGAACTTATTAAAGTTGTTGATCCGCAAAGTGAACTTCTCGATGATCAACGTCTACAACTCGCCTACTCCCGCGAGATAAAAAATGCGCTTAGAAATGATAAGTTAAAAACAGCAGCCTTACTTATTGATAATGGCCTTTCAATATTCCCTTCAAGTAAGCTGCTCAGTAATTTGAGAGATCAATTGCAAGATCAAAATATGCAAGCACAAGAAGATAAGCAACTAGCAGAGCTGCAGTCCAAACTTGCTGAAGAAGGTACAAAAATTTCTGATGCCACTCGAGAAAAAGCAGTTAAACGACATAAAGAGAAACTGGAGGCGCTTATTGCTGCACCATTTAGTCGTGAGACTTGGATTAACAATGTTCAATCTGAAGTTGTTTCGCTAAGAATTTTTTTAAATGCCGAAGATGAAACTGCAGAATCACTTACCAATCAAGTAAGCAAAATTATCATTGAAGAAGCAAAAATAAAAAGGCGCGATAACAACCTAAGTGCTACACGGCGGCTTCTCGACACTGTTAAAAAAATTAATCCAAGTTATTCCTCATTATCTAAAGAAGAGCGAGCACTAGCCATTGCAGAAAGACAGCAAAGCAATGAACTAGCTTCTCTAGAAAAGTCTGAAAAAATAAAAGCACTCAAACAAACATTGCTTACACAAGCTAAAGCAAATGATGTAAAAGAAGCCAAATCAACTTATCACTCTCTTAAAAAACTTGCTCCAGGAGATAGTTTCCTTATTAAAAAGGGTCGTGAAGCAATTGGTGATGCCTATTTAAGACTAGCTGAAGGATTGGCAGAGCGTAATAATTTCGCACAAGCACTATCTCTTATTGATTCAGGACTAGAAATAGCATCACATTCCTCACAATTAAATTCTGCTAAAGAACGTTATACAGCGGAAGTTACGTTGATTGCATTAAACAAGGATTTTTCTGAGCTTGATATTGAAAACGTTAAAGCTATTCAGAATAAACTTTCGCTAATAAAGAAAGGCTTTCCGAAAGATATATCGCAAATTAGATCAACACTTTCCAATACACTACTTGCAAGCATTAAGGAAGCCGCAAAAACCAATCAGACTATTGCAAAAAAATATGCTCAGACGGCTCAAATTTTATTTCCCGAAAATAGTGACATTGCTGCACTGACAAAACGATCAAGCCAGTTTCAGGCGGCAGGTGGCCAACCCTGCAAGAAAAGTTATGCCGGTCATGGTAAACGTACACGCGCAACCTGTTACGATATTTTGGAAGATGGAAGTAAAGCTCCATTGCTAGTGGTCGTTCCTGGGATTAAAAATAATGATTTACCTTTTGCTGTCTCTAAATATGAAATATCAAATTCGGATATAAATCACTACTGTAAAGCAACAAATGAGTGCGCTATTAGTACTGGCACAGAACAACAATTACCTGCGGTAAATATTAGCCTAAAAACTGCTCAGAGCTACACTCAATGGTTATCTCAAGCAACTAAATCAAAATATCGATTGCCCACAAGTATAGAATGGCAACATGCAGCCAATGCGGCTGGTCTACAACCAAGAAAAGATTTTAACTGCCGTCTTACTCTTGGTAGTAAACAAATTAAAGGGCTAAACTTTGTGAATGCTCAATCAGGAAAACCGAATGGTTGGGGATTAATAAACTATGTCGGTAACGCACAGGAATTTTCCATAGATGACGGAAATATTTATGCCAATGGTGGTGCCTATACTGATTCCTTTTCTCAATGTGGAACAAATCTTAAACGTCGACATAACGGTGAAGCTGATAACATCACCGGTTTTCGAGTCATAAAGGAGCTTTAATGACTCACAATACCCAACAGCTAGAAAAGATTCTTAACGAATATATAATGGGTGAATTAACCCTTGATGCATATCGGCAAAAAAGAGCACGATATATCAATGATTATATTGAGCAGTGTGAAAAAGATAATACACTCAGAATACCAATAGTTAATCACACAGATTGTCAAATTCAACAAGAAACATTTGCCCCTCCTAAAGAGGTTAGTAATTCAAGTTCAATATTTAAACTCTTTATTATCACATTTTTCATATCGGTAGCGGGTGTTGTTTGGTATATATCGGCACAAAAAATAGAACCCGGTATACCAACAGTAAAGATCTTACCAAAAAATATTACCGAAGAATCGATCTTAGAATCACAAAATAATCTGGAGCATACTGTTGGGCTTTTTATTTTTAAATTTATTGAACGAGACAATTGGAGTACTAGTGCTCTTTCTGACTTTATTGTTCATTGGAAATCGCTTACCCGCCAACAACAAACAGCATTGCGAAAAACTTCCAGTTTTTTACAACTAAGCAGCACCCTACGAAAGCGCATAAATGAACAAAAGGCATTAAAGGAAATTAATAATAAAGCGAAGCAGCAAGAAAGTTTATTAATTTGGTTTTCTACACAGCTCTCAATCAGTATAAATTAAGTTATGGATTCACCACACTTTTGACAACATTCCCACTGCCAAGATTAGTCAACCTATCAAAACTTATCAATACAGCTAACGCACATCCGTGTCCACGTTATGCACTAAATCAATCAAAGTTAATTTCCATATGTTCACTCCAATTAGTTCTGGCCCCGTCATCAGTTACGCTTACAACAACTTCAGTGTTAGTTTGCTTTAATTAAAATATCGCGCTTTTCGCAACACGCGGAAAAGGGATAACATCACGTACATTTTCCATCCCAGTGACATAATTAATAAAACGCTCGAAACCTAAACCGAATCCTGCATGAGGTACAGTTCCGTATCTCCTTAAATCTCTATACCACCATAATTCTTTTCTTAAATGATCATCCTGCATTTTAGAATCAAGCACATCTAAACGTTCTTCACGCTGGCTGCCACCAATAAGTTCACCAACACCTGGTACAAGTATATCCATTGCAGCACAAGTTTTTCCATCGTCATTGCGACGCATGTAAAACGCTTTTATCTCTTCTGGATAATTCATTACAGCAACCGGACCATTGACATGTTTCTCACAAAGATAACGTTCATGTTCTGATTGCAAATCCAAACCCCACTTAACAGGAAATTCAAATTTTTGCTTTGCTTTGGTTAATATTTCGACTGCCTCAGTGTATTCCATGCGGACAAACTCTGAATGACTTATTTTTTGAAGTCTCTCTATCAAGCCTTTTTCGACATGTTGATTAAAAATAGCGAAGTCGTCTTCACATTCATTCAATAAGGTCGTTATTGTTTGTTTTAAGAAATCCTCGGCCAGATCAGTAGCATCGTTTAAATCTGCAAAAGCAATTTCTGGTTCTACCATCCAAAACTCTGCCAAATGACGACTGGTGTGAGAGTTTTCTGCCCGGAAAGTAGGACCAAATGTATAGACTCGAGAAAGCGCCAAACAATAAGCTTCCAGATTTAGCTGTCCTGACACTGTTAAATAGGCGGCTTCCTCAAAAAAATCATGTGAATAATCGGGTTTATTATTGTCTTTTGGGATATTCATGAAATCTAGAGTACTTACTTTAAAAAGTTCACCCGCGCCTTCACAGTCACTTGTTGTAATTATTGGAGTATTTACCCAATAAAAATTATTGTTGTTAAAGTATTGATGCATCGCAAAAGATGCACGATTTCGTATTCGAGTAATTGCTCCAAATACATTTGTCCGCGGCCTTAAATGAGCAATCGTTCTTAAGAACTCAAAACTGTGTCGTTTTTTTGCCACGGGATAATGCTCGGGGTCATCTACCCAGCCAATAACTTCTACTCGGCTCGCTAAGACTTCTAATGATTGCTCATTTCCCTGGCTTTCTGTCAGCACACCTTCAATAAAGACACTGCAACCGGTGTTTGCTTTAAGAACGTCCACCTCATAGTTCTCAAGCTTGTTATCAGCAATAATTTGGATACCATCAAAACAAGATCCATCATGTACGCTAAGAAATGAAAAACCCGCTTTTGAATCCCTTCGGGACCTAATCCAGCCTTTGATGATTACTTGCTGTCCAGCTTTGAAATCGCCAAACAAAATGTCCTTAATTTGATAATTCGCCTTCATCTAATCACCTTAGTTGTTGAAGTTCATCTCGATTAGTGTAAATGCTGAATATGCTTATCGCCAGTAAAAAATACCCGATAAACCATTAATTTTAATATATTTTACCACTTAACTGATAAAGTTTAGATGTTAAAGTCAGTGAGCATGATCTGTATTTCATATAAAGTGGTAAAAACCCATTAAGCTGGTTTTAGTTAATAATGCCAAATATCTCCCTATAATCTCGATTTCGCTTTAAAAAATAAAATAATCATATATAATCGCCGCCTAATTAGCATCCACTCGGTTTCTGGTGCTCGCTCTTATTTAATGCGCTTTAACCCTCCAAAAAAGGCAATATTTCATGACATCCCCTGCAACAACAAGCTTTACAGACTTGGCTCTCTCTGCCCCCATTTTGAAAGTATTGGAAGAGATCGGCTACGAAACCCCCTCCCCTATACAAGCAGCCAGCATTCCTAAAATTCTAGGCGGTAGCGATATCATCGGCCAGGCACAAACTGGCACCGGTAAGACTGCGGCATTTGCTCTACCGTTTCTAACTAAACTCGATCTATCAATCAAAGATCCACAAATTCTCGTGCTTGCACCGACTAGAGAACTCGCAATACAAGTTGCAGAAGCATTTCAAACTTATGCACGACATTTAAAAGGCTTCCATGTATTACCCATATATGGTGGACAAAGCATGAGCACTCAGCTAAGACAATTAAAGCGTGGCGCGCACGTTGTTGTCGGCACACCAGGTCGAGTAATGGATCATCTACGTCGCGATACACTAAAGCTGGATTGCTTGACATCACTTATTCTTGACGAAGCTGATGAGATGTTGAAAATGGGTTTTATCGAAGATGTTGAATGGATACTAGAAAAAACACCAAAAGATCGTCAAATCGCACTATTTTCGGCAACAATGCCTCCGGTTATTCGCAAAATTGCTAATCGCCATCTTAATAATCCAGAAGAGATAAAAATCAAATCTAAAACCTCAACGGTAGAGACGATTACTCAACATTTCTGGCAAGTGACTGGGTTACATAAACTCGACGCCTTAACACGCATACTCGAAGTAGAAGACTTCGACGCGATGATTATTTTTGTACGCACTAAAAACGCAACTGTTGAACTCGCTGAAAAGTTAGAAGCACGAGGGTATTCTAGTGCTGCGTTGAATGGTGACATGAATCAAGCACTGCGTGAAAAAACCATCGACCGATTAAAAAAGGGCTCATTGGACATCGTTATCGCCACTGATGTAGCTGCCCGAGGTTTGGATGTTGAACGTATCAGTCACGTTATGAACTACGACATTCCTTACGACACAGAAACCTATGTACATAGAATTGGTCGTACAGGCCGTGCAGGAAGAAAAGGCACTGCCATCTTATTTATTTCTCCGCGTGAAAAACGTATGTTGCGCTCAATCGAAAAAGCAACAAACCAACCTATCACAGCGATGAAAATGCCAACACGAGAAGATGTCACTTATCGCCGTATAGAACTGTTTAAAGAGCAGTTAAGTCACACGTTAGAATCTGAAGACTTAAGCTTTTTTACAGAACTCGTAGAAAATTATCAAAACGAGAAAAATGTCGCGCCTAATGAGATAGCCGCTGCATTCGCTTATCTTGCACAAAAAGAACGCCCTCTTGTTATTGAAGAAGCACCAGTAAGAGCAGAGCGTAGTAGAAGTGGTCGAGATGAGCGGCCAAGTAGGGGTGGCCGAGATAATGATCGAGGAGAAGAGCGTCCAAAACGCAAGCGTCGTAATCAAAGCGATGAAAACATGATCAGCTATCGAATTGATGTTGGTCGAACTCATGGTGTTCAGCCAAAAAATATTGTCGGTGCAATTGCAAATGAAGCAGGTGTTGAAAGCCAACATATAGGCGCAATTGATATTCGAGAAAATTTTAGTCTTGTTGACCTTCCAGAAGGAATGCCGGATGAAATTTTTAGACATCTGAAAAATGTACATGTCTGCAATCAAAAATTGAATATTGCTGTTGATACTGGTGGGAAAGGTGGTGATAAAAAGCCTTCTACTCGACGCAGAAAACCTGATAGTCGTAAGCAATCTAATAACGAATAATTCAGCTAAATACAAAGGAGGCTTTCGATTTTATTGAGCAGCCTCCTCTTCACTTCAGCTAGATATTTTGCTTAGTAAGGGCCATTTATTAGGTTATAAATTTTGGAATTGCTCGTCAGGAGTTTCTAGTCGGCCTAAGATCCATCAAACATCCATTGATTTGTTAGACCTGCTTTGTTCTGGTTCCACCAGGTTTGCCATTTTTTTAGTGCTTCGATTTGTTTATCAATAAACCAGTCT
>CALZJE010000064.1 GCA_945787715.1 uncultured Ectothiorhodospiraceae bacterium
CCGGTCGCACCGTGAGACACAGCGTCGGCACCTGTTTCTTTGGCAATTTCGATTTGACGTTTAGAGATTAATGGGCGCGCAATAGATGTTCCTAACAAATATTCGCCTTCATAAACGGTGTTTGCGCGGAACATGGGGAAAACGAAATCCCGAGCAAACTCTTCTCGTAAATCTTCAACGTAGATCTCTTTAATGCCTAACGCTTTTGCTTTTACCCGTGCTGGCTCTACTTCTTCGCCCTGACCAATATCAGCGGTAAAGGTAACCACTTCGCAGTTATATTCATCCTGAAGCCACTTTAATATGATGGATGTATCCAAACCACCTGAGTAGGCTAATACGACTTTTTTGATATTGGACATGGTTACCTCGGATTTACTTTGAAAGTATGAAAAATGGCGGCGATTGTATCAAGAGTTATATTATAGGTCGAGTGATGCGCTGGTAATTATTGCATTACAATTACGCGAATATTGTAGCTATTAAAATTTGTAGATAGTGTGTTAGCAAACCAATATAAACCGGATTAAAAAAAGCCAAAACCACCTTTGATAACCAAGTATTTAACTCAACATTTGAACAATTACCCGCCTTTTGACGATAACATTTATCTAATGAGACAAACATATAAATAGATTTTCGCTATTTATTTAAGTTTAGTTGTTTTATTGATCTAGTTCGCACATAAAATGTCTCAACTTTATTTACAAAGCCTTTCTTTTAGTCCAAAATCAACACCGCATTAAGTAATATATTCGCTATGTTCTATTAGGATATTAGCTATTACTTATTGCGTAAAAATTTATGGTAAAAAATAATTACACAATTGAATAAGGGTAGTTAATAATGAAATTATTTTCAGGTATTGTTGGCGCAGCTTTAGTTGCAGCTCCTTTAATGTTCTCTAACGCTGCTGTAGCTGGCGGTGCTGATCTTTTCAAAGCTAAAGGTTGTGCTGGTTGTCACGGTCCTACTGCTATGGGTGCTGTTGGTCCTCGTCTAGCTGGTCAAATGGAAAAGTATGTTCTAGAGCAATTCAAATTGATTCGTGACGGCAAGCGTGCATCTGGCAAATCTGGCATGATGGCTGGTGCTGTTAAAAGCGTAACTGACGCAGAAGCTGCTGATATCGCCAAGTACGTTTCAGGTCTATAATCTGATTTGATACAAATAAGGGATTGGCTTTAGTTAAAAATCCCTTATTTCTTAGCTAGCTCGGAAGCAATATTCCGACACTCTGTCGATGTCGATTGCATCCGAGCTGCTATATAAAATCCTTCCCTTTTTTCATACCTTCATATATTCAAGCTGGGATAATTCTGAGTAGAATTACAGAAAATCGTTGTCGTTTCATAAGTTGAAGCAAATAATCAAACTGATATTGCCATTGATTACTTTGAACTGTTGAACCAGCTTCCTTAAAGCGAGGAAATGCAATTGGAGATTCAGAATAAAGGCCGATGTATAAATCTGTAGTCTCTTTTTCCTTCTCCAATACTACCGACTCAAAAATAACCTCATCTTTTTCAGTTGGAAAAATCCTTACTTTATTTGCTTCAACAAAAATATTTTCCTGCAACAAGCTTACAATTCCATCGGCATATACATTAAATAACGTTACATAGCCGGCTGAACTCGAATTAATTGCCACAGTAAATATCTCACCTTCTCTAGGCCTAAAAGACGATGGCGTAATCTGAAGAGAATCTTTTTGAACTGTTGTGTAGATACTACTAAAATTTTGATCATCGAGCTGTATTAGTATTTCTTTGTAAGCAAGCATCCAAGTTTGATTTTTACGAACTAATTCAATATTTAGTTTGCAAGGTAACTTGTCATTTAGATTTGTAAAAAGCGGAGTATGTATCAGATATGGATGTTGGACTTCGTCCTCACAGGTTGTAACATTTAATTGGTTAATAAAATGCTGAACAATCGTTAAGTGCTTATACTCTAAAGCAACATAAAAAGTTTTATCAACAAATTCTGACTTCAACACTTTAGTTTTATTCAATTTTGCATAAGTTTGTTGTTTTGATCTATGCCTTGCTGACAACATAAACTTTTCATTTTCAATTCCGCTTTCAGACTCAGTGACAGTTTCAACGATTACAAAGAGTTGAGTTGCAATATCTTCCCTTGCAGCCTGTTTAGCTAATTGTATGCTCTTTGCAGAGCCATAACCTATATAAGAGTAATGAGTTTTTGCAGTAATGTTCTGATGCTTATACCAATCTGGCGTGTCAGACAATGCAGAGAAAGTAATTAGCAATAGCGACAACAATAATACGCTTCGTGCTAGCATATATTATTCAACCGTCTGCAACATCGGTACTTGTTTATACCCTAATCCGAAACGTAGAGAAGCTCGCTTTACATTGCGCTTAACATAATCATAAAGCTCATTTATATTTTCTTTTTCCTGCGTGAGACCTCTGATCAGATAATAACTAAAAAGGCGATGATTCTCTTGCTGATACTGATTCGCAAAATCGCTTGCGCTACCAGCAGTCATGACAGTCAATTTATTAGAGCTAAATTGCTTATTTAACCTTTTGAATACAGGTGCAACTCCTTTGTATATCAACTCTCCCTGATCGTCTTTACCACTAAAACATGAATCCACAAATGCATAGATTTTGTTGGCTTTTGAACCGTTAAGCGTTGTGTAAATAGAATCTAATTTTAATTGCGGCTCTAAATGAATCGAATCAGCTCCCATATCAGCTGGTAATAGATAGGTATTCCCATCACGACCCGGTACGCCGTGCCCAGCGAAAAAAAAGTATAAACTATCACCAGGTTCAGCTAATTCTTTTAACAGGGTAATCTTTGTTTTTATCTGACCACTTGTCGCATCGTTATTTAACAAAAAAAATACATTTTCTTCTGGCACACCTAATATATTTTTTGCTGCTAAAGAAAAAGTAACCGCTGAGTTGTCTGCATAATTAACATTTGCCTGTTGTTTGTAATCTTGAATACCGATAACCAAAGCATATTTTGAAAAATCTGGCGTTGTTGTTTTACCTTTAACAATTTCATCCAACTCGGTCTTACCTTGCTCATTGATATTAACTTTATCTCGCTTAGCGTTACGATTAGATTCCCCAGTTACCGAATAAAACCGCCCTTCATCTCTGGTAGAAACTAACGCATAGTTAAAATGATCGATAGTACAACCCGTCACTAAAAGCAAGGTGAATATTCCAAACCAAAATATTTTCATCACATTACACCTTTTTCCTCTTCCAGACATTCCCTGAAGCAATAAGGTAGTATCGATTGTAGTAGAGTAAAAACAGGAATTTGCTTTCGATAGTAACGTCTGTAACTAAATCACCACCATATCTATGGAGTAATTCCTCAACAGCTGTGCTCTCATTAAACGTATAATATCCATTAAGTGGAATATGAATAAAGAAATGTCGATTCAGTACAATTTCTGCATCTTTTGCAACTAGAACAAAATTTCTATTCAAATATTCCTGATCAACAAATTCTGGTGAGACAACACGATGAGTTATATGATTCTGTCTCATTGCACATCCACTCAGTAAAACAGAGCCGAGCAAAGTCAGCATTATTATATATTTCATCATTATCGTTAACCTTATATGCACTCCCGCACAGAAGCGAGGGAATGCATTGAGATAGAACTGAACAGTTGTTGTTAGAAGAAACCACTACTTCTTTGGCATATAAATATCAGTACAACTACCATCTGCCACTTCAGCAGCAAAATTTATCGTTTCGGATAACGTTGGATGTGGGTGAATCGTTGCGCCGATATCGTGAATGTCCGCACCCATTTCAAGCGCCAATACAGTTTCAGCAATTAATTCGCCTGCATTTGTTCCAACAATTCCTGCGCCGATAATGCGATGATCTTCATCGAATAAAACTTTGGTCACACCTTCGTCTCTGCCAATCGATAAGGATCGCCCGCTCGCAGCCCAAGGGAAAGCACCTTTTTCATATTTGATACCTTCTTCTTTACACTGATCTTCAGTTTTACCCATCCAAGCAACTTCCGGGTCGGTGTACGCCACGGAAGGGATGGTGCGCGCATCGAAGAAAGATTTCATTCCGACAATGACTTCTGCCGCCACTTTACCTTCATGCGTTGCTTTGTGAGCCAGCATGGGTTGACCAACAACGTCACCAATCGCAAAGATGTGGTCGATATTAGTACGTTGCTGTTTATCGACTTCGATAAATCCCCAGTCGTTAACGGCAACACCTGCTTTTTCAGCGTCAATTAATTTACCATTAGGTGATCGGCCAATGGAAACCAACACACGATCGAAAGTATCAGTTTCAGGCGCTTTCTTTCCTTCAAAGGAACAAAGCAAACCTTTATCTGTTGGTTCAATAGCGGTAACTTTGGTATTGAGGTAGATATTTTCGTATCGTTTTTTGATTCGTCTTTCCAACGGACGTACGATATCGCGATCAGCACCAGGAATTAAACCTGGCGACAATTCAACAACAGTCACTTTTGCACCTAAAGCATCGTAAACTGTCGCCATCTCTAAGCCGATAATTCCACCACCGACAACAAGCAAACGCTCTGGGACTTCTTGAATCTCAAGTGCATCAGTAGAATCCATGACACGAGGATCATCCCAGGGGATAAAGGGCAGTTTTGTTACTCGAGAACCTGCGGCGATAATGCAGTTTTCAAAACCAACAACCTTTTTACTTCCATCATCCGCTTCAACGTCAATTGTATTCGGTGAAGAAAATTTTCCGTAGCCATGAACGATTTTTACTTTTCGCTGCTTAGCTAATTGTTTTAAACCACCGGTTAATTTACCGACAACATTGTCTTTGTATCCACGTAATTGATCAAGGTCAACATCAGGCGTATTAAATTTAACACCGATTTCGTTGAACTCTTCCGCTTCATTGATAACCTGTGCTGTATGCAATAAAGCTTTTGATGGAATACAGCCAACATTTAAACAAACACCGCCGATGCTTTGGTAACGTTCAATCAAAATGACTTTCTTACCCAGGTCTGCAGCTCGAAATGCTGCGGTATAGCCACCAGGACCAGAGCCAAGTACAACTATCTCTGCACTCTCATCCACATTTCCACTAAAAGAGGAAGCTTGTGGGACAGGTGTTGGTGTAGATTCTGGTTTAGCTTCTTCTTTCGTTGCTGCTGTAGACGCTCCCTCTTCCACTTCTAACGTGAGAAGAGAGCTACCCTGTGAGACTTTATCGCCTATGGAAATCAATATTTCTTTAACGACACCCGCTTGCGGTGCCGGTATTTCCATAGCGGCTTTGTCAGATTCTACAGAGATCAGAGAATCTTCTACGTTAATTGAGTCGCCAACATTCACAAGAATTTCGATAACTTCAACTTCAGAAAAATCACCAATATCTGGAACTTTAACTTCTACAATGTTGCTCATTAAACGACTCCCAATCTACAGTAATAAACGACGTGTATCGGAAAGCACACGACTAAGGAACGTTGTGAAACGCGCGCCATCGGCACCATCAATAACACGATGATCGTATGATAACGATAGAGGGAGAACTAAACGAGGTTCAAACTCTTTACCGTTCCAGACAGGTTGCATTTTCGAGCGAGAAACCCCAAGAATGGCTACTTCAGGCAAGTTAACAATCGGTGTGAATTTCGTTCCACCAATTCCGCCCAAGCTAGAGATAGTGATGCTGCCACCCTGCATATCCGAAGGCTTAAGTTTTTTCTCACGTGCTTTAATGCTGATTTCACCCAACTCTTGTGCAATTTCTACCAAAGACTTGCGATCAACATTTTGCACGACAGGCACTACTAAGCCATCTGGTGTATCGACAGCAATGCCAACATTGAAATATTTTTTGAAGATGAGGTTTTCGCCCGTTGAATCTAACGAAGAGTTGAACCGTGGGTATTTCTTTAATGCAGAAACTACTGCTTTCATCAAGAAAACGAGCATAGTGATTTTCACACCCTGATCTTTATACTCAGCAACCATCGACTTACGAAAATCTTCAAGATCGGTAATATCCGCTTCATCAAACTGAGTCACGTGAGGAACGGTTACCCAGTTGCGATGTAAAAATTGACCCGTTAGCTTGTTAATCTTACTTAAGCCTTTGGTTTCAACCTCACCCCATTGACTGAAGTCAATTTCAGGCAATGGTGCAACACCAAGTCCGCCGCTTGTGGCAGGTTGCGACAACGCACGCTTAACAAAGTTTTTAACATCGTCTTTAGTAATGCGTCCTTTACGACCGGTACCGTCAACCAGACCAAGATCAACACCTAACTCACGTGCAAATTTTCTAATCGTCGGGCTTGCGTACGCTTTCGCAAAACTCTCTTCATTAATTTTTGACGTTGGAGACGGCTTATGCGGTGCAGGAGCAGAACGTGCAGCAGTTGGCGCTGGCGCAACTGGCGCCGAAGGTTCTGCGGCTATAAGCACGGGGATTTCTGCTTTAAGCTCTTCCACTTTAGCTGGCTCTGTTTTAGCTTCACCGGTTGGATCAATCGTTAGTAGCAAGCTACCTTCGGATATTTTATCACCTAGCTGAACTTTTATTTCTTTAACCACGCCTGCTTCTGGTGCAGGTATTTCCATTGCTGCTTTATCAGATTCGACAGATACTAGCGAATCTTCAGCATTAATCGTATCACCTGGTGCAACAAGTATTTCGATAACTTCTACTTCAGAGAAATCACCAATATCTGGAACGTAAATTTCTTTACTCATAATTTTCCTTCCCTATTTTCTTCCAAACGCTTACGCGTATAGGGGATTTGTTTTTTCGGGATCAATGTTATATTTCGTAATTGCTTCCGCAACCTTGTTGGCAGGGATAGAACCTTCATCTGCCAGCGCTTTAAGGGCCGCAACGGTTACATGATAACGATTAACTTCAAAGTGCTTACGTAATTGCGCACGGGTATCACTTCGTCCGAAACCATCTGTGCCCAATATTTCATAGTTACCAGGAATCCATTTACGAACTTGATCAGCGTAGTTACGAATATAATCTGTGGCCGCAATAAAAGGCCCTTTACGTCCTTCCAGACATTGTGCAATGTAAGATGTTTTCTGTTCCGCTTCAGGATGCAAACGATTCCAACGATCCACTGCTTGCGCTTCACGAGTTAATTCATTAAAACTTGTAGCACTCCAGATGTCAGCATCAACACCCCACTCTTCTGCAAGAAGATCAGCTGCTGCAATCACTTCGCGAAAAATCGTACCAGAGCCCATTAACTGAATTTTTTTCTTCTTCTTTCCACCTTCACGGAACAGATAAAGACCTTTACGAATGCCATCTTCGACACCTTCAGGCATAGCAGGTTGAACGTAATTTTCGTTCATGGTGGTAACGTAGTAGAAAACACTTTCCTGTTCGTCATACATGCGACGCAAACCATCTTGCACGATTACGGCTAACTCATAGTTAAAAGTTGGGTCGTAACTCACACAGTTCGGAATAGTGCCCGCCAGTATCAAGCCATGACCATCTTGATGTTGCAAACCTTCGCCAGCCAATGTGGTACGACCAGCAGTTGCACCAATTAAGAAACCACGTGCTTGCATATCACCTGCAGCCCAAGCCAGATCACCAATTCGTTGGAAACCAAACATGGAGTAGTAGATGTAGAAAGGAATGGTATTTACACCGTGCGAACTGTAAGACGTTGCTGCTGCAATCCATGAGGACATAGAACCGGCTTCGTTAATACCCTCTTCCAGAATCTGACCAGATTTATCTTCTTTATAGAACATAATCTCTTCTTTATCTTGAGGTGTATAAAGTTGACCAACAGATGAATAGATTCCTAATTGACGGAACATACCTTCCATACCGAAAGTACGCGCTTCATCAGGTACAATTGGTACAATATTCTTACCGATTTTCTTGTCACGGCAAAGTAATGTTAGTAATCGAACATAACCCATGGTGGTGGACATCTCTTTTTCACCACTGCCTTTTAGCAAAACGTCAAATGTCGATAGCTCAGGCACTTCCAATGGCGCTGCGCTATGACTACGCGCAGGCAGATAACCACCCAACGCTTTACGACGGGCATGTAGATATTGCATTTCAGGGCTATCAGCAGCTGGCTTGTAATACTTTGCGTCACCCGCTGCTTGGTCATCCAAAGGAATATTGAAACGATCACGCACATAAATCATTTCGTCAGCGCCCAGTTTTTTCATTGAATGCGTTCTGTTTTGTGCTTCACCTGCTGCACCCATGCCGTAACCTTTAACAGTTTGAGCGAGGATGACAGTTGGCTGACCAGTATGTGTACTTGCTTCTTGATAAGCTGCATAGACTTTATGAGGATCATGACCTCCACGGTTCAAACGCCAAATATCTTCGTCAGACATTTTTGCAACCATGGCTTTCAATTCAGGATACTTACCAAAGAAATGCTCACGCACATAAGCACCGTCTTTGGATTTGTAGTTCTGCATATCACCATCAACAACTTCCATCATACGTTGTTGTAGCAATCCATTTTTATCCATCGCCAATAGAGGATCCCAGTAAGAACCCCAAAGCACTTTAATAACATTCCAGCCTGCACCACGAAAACTTGCTTCCAACTCTTGAACAATCTTTCCATTGCCGCGTACTGGACCATCCAAACGTTGCAGGTTGCAGTTAACAACCCAACATAAATTGTCCAGCTTCTCACGGGCAGCGAGCGATATGGCACCCAAAGATTCCGGCTCATCTGTCTCACCATCACCAAGGAATGCCCATACTTTACGCTCTTTAGTATCTGCCAAACCGCGGTCTTGAAGATATTTCATAAATCGGGCTTGATAGATTGACATGATAGGGCCCAAGCCCATGGAAACTGTTGGAAACTGCCAGAAGTCAGGCATTAACCAGGGATGCGGATAAGAGGAAAGACCATCACCATCCACTTCCTGACGGAATTTATCCAATTGATCTTCGCTTAGACGCCCTTCTAAAAACGCCCGTGCATAAGTACCCGGGGATGCATGGCCTTGTGAATAAATGAGATCGCCACCATGCTCATGAGAGGGTGCACGCCAGAAATGGTTGAAACCGATATCATATAAAACGGCGGCAGAAGCAAATGTTGCGATGTGTCCACCTAATTCAGAGGCCTTACGGTTAGCCTTAACAACCATTGCTACAGCATTCCAACGGATGTATGCGCGAATACGATCTTCTAGCGCTTGATCACCTGGAAATTGCGCTTCAAGATGTGGCGGAATAGTGTTTACGTAAGCTGTGTTTGCTGAATAGGGTAAATTTGCTCCCGAACGACGCGCTTTGTCGATCATTTGTTCTAATAAATAGTGGGCGCGCTCAACACCTTCGTTTTCAATTACAGATTCCAACGCATCAATCCACTCTTGAGTTTCTATAGCGTCGATATCGGGCAATGCTTCTTGTTGGGACATTCCAACCTCTCTTGTTTATTTCATTTCCACAACTAATATAAGTCTATATTGATATATGGGGGTATCATGTAAGTTTCGCTGACAAAGGTCAACCAACTCTAATATATTTGCAAAACTGTGCTTCCATTCTACCGCATTTTCAATAAGTTAAAAATTCCGATTAAACTAACATAATTGTACAGTCCATAGCACTTTCACCATCAAATTCCTTTTTCACAATGTCATCAATAGTTACTTAAAACTATTCAATGCTACTAAGCAAACTGAATTGAGTAACTGTTAAACAAAATAGATTTAGGACTTGGGGAATCAGTTCTGATTTAGATACGAAGACGATTAGTAATTAACCACTCGACTATACAAGAAATTCATCAGAAGTAAATATGGTATGATTTGCGTTTGACGTATTATATAAATGGTAAGAGATCTGTGCAAAAAATTATATTAGCTCAACCTGACGACTGGCATCTACATTTGCGTGATGGCATAGGAACTCGAACAATTGTTGAGCATACGGCAGCACAATTTAAACGCGCCATCATTATGCCCAATCTTGCTCCTCCAGTAACAACAGTTGAACAGGCAGAAGCCTATCGCAGTAGAATCCTCGATCTATTACCTGCTGATACCAGCTTTGAACCACTCATGACACTTTATCTCACCGATAAAACCACCGAAGAAGAAGTTTACAAAGCAGCAGAATCGAAAAACATTCATGCAATCAAAATGTATCCCGCGGGTGCCACAACAAATTCTGATTTTGGTATCACCGATATTAATAATGTAATAAATGCTCTCACCGCTATGGAAAAAATGGAATTACCGTTACTCATCCACGGCGAAGTAACCGATGCCAATGTTGACGTTTTTGACCGAGAAGCTGTATTTATTGACACTGTTTTAGCGCCGCTATTGGACAAATTACCCAGTCTACGTGTTGTGCTTGAACACATAACAACCAAACACGGCATCGACTTTGTGAAACAAAGCGGAAAAAATGTCGCAGGCACTCTCACTGCTCACCACTTACTACTTAACAGGAATGCAATTTTTCAAGGGGGCATACAGCCTCACCACTACTGTTTGCCTATTTTAAAGCGAGAGACTCATCGGCAAGCGCTTTTGGATGCCGCAACTAGCGGTGATAGTAGTTTCTTCCTCGGTACTGACAGCGCACCTCACGAGATTGGTAAAAAAGAAACCGCTTGTGGATGTGCCGGAATTTACACTGCTCATGCTGCGATAGAGCTCTATGCCGAAGCATTTGAATCAGTTAATGCATTAGATAAGTTGGAAGCTTTTGCTTCGCATTATGGTCCAGATTTTTACCGACTACCACGAAACGAAACCAAAATAGTTTTAGAAAAAACAGAGTGGTTAGTTCCACCTGCTTATCCTTTTCAAACTGAAAGTGTGGTACCCTTCCGGGCAAATGAACTGATTAGCTGGAAATTACGCTCTGAATAATTCAAACGAAACCAATCACTCATCAACGATCACAATGGCTAATCGATTTCGGGGCTATTTGCCGGTTGTTGTAGATGTAGAAACGGCTGGCTTTAATGCAAAAACCGATGCTCTGTTAGAAGTCGCTGCAGTCTTAGTAACCATGGATAAAGATGGTAAATTGGTGCTAGGTAAAACCCTTCACGCAAACGTGGAGCCATTCGTGGGAGCGAATTTAGATCAGGAAGCGTTGAAATTTAATGGAATCGATCCCTATCATCCGTTTCGATTTGCAAAATCTGAACAAGAAGCATTGGGCGAAATTTTCAAACCCATTAGACAAGCGATCAAAGAAGCCGGTTGTAAACGCGCTATTCTTGTTGGCCACAATGCAACTTTTGACTTAGGGTTTATGAATGCTGCGGCAGAGCGCTGTAAAATTAAACGCAATCCCTTTCACCCTTTTAGCACATTCGACACGGTCAGTTTATGTGGATTAGTCTACGGGCAAACAGTCCTTGCAAAAGCAGCAAAAGCTGCCGGCATGGATTGGGATCATGATGCAGCTCATTCAGCTTCATATGATGCTGAACAAACAGCTCGACTATTTTGTTTAATCACCAACCTCTGGCAAGAACACACACCAAATTTTGTTAAACATATACCTGATCAAAAATAATTTTGATTTAGTGTTGTTTACATTCATAGAACCAATTATCTCCTAAAAAAATTAATCCGGCTAGACTTCCCCTTCACCTAGTAACACTTTAAACTCCTGTTCAGCAATCTCTTCATTTTCTAGCACCAGTTTCTCTTCATCAGGATTCGCAAACTCATCGAGAGGTTGCGACCACTCTTCTTCCGTTGTATCTGTTATTTCAGTACCCAAATCATCGATTTCACCCACATCAATGGGGCCCGTCCAATTATCTGGTGCTTCGCTGAGTTCGATGTCGAGATCTAACCATTCATCAAAAGAGATTTCTTCCAAATCGCCGTCATAATGCTGTACTTCAATTAAGCTGTTAACCTCATCAATATCCACAACGGTAAAATTTTGACCTTTATTCAGATATCGATACCATTGATATAACACTGGATCTATATTTGTTGCCACAATAATTTCCTCCAATTATCCTAGAAAATTCAGTTGGACGCGAGATTAGAGTACAGCTAAAATCGGCGCATTAAGTGAGCAATTGGTTTGAATGGCGTAATGAAAATTTATGCTATCATCGGGTTAGTGATTCAAATACTTTTTATATAGCCAAGCGAATCCAGTGATTGTGCTCTAACCCGGATAATTCATGAATATTACGTTTTCTCGCTTGCCCTTTGATTCTACAAATAATTTTCTTCAATCGACCGGACACACCAGTCCGGCGCTCAATCAGAAAATCATTTGTAAAATCAAATTGCTATGCGATAAACTCGCAAATTCATGAAATATCCGGGCTAAATAGAGGATCAACTGATTTTTGTAGGATAATCACCTGCTCGTCACGCTTTCCTTTTCAACAACATTTCTCTTTAAATTTCACATTCCACTTAAAGTTTAGTTTACTCTGGTTTAAACACCAAGAAGTACAAACTAACTTCAGGAATTTGTTGATAATAAGTAAATTGGTTCGCAGCGGTAATAACCGTTGGCTGGATTGAGACTAAAAGAGATGTTCGCAAACTTTGTTTCTAGCCTGATTATTACCTGCTGTAGTCTGCACTGCCAACACCATAAGTAGAACTAGTAGTAAAAATCTCATTTAATCAAATGCAGGCTACTGCGATGACAGATTATAATTATAAGCAGGTGATAACACTAAACAAAGAATTTATTACAGGGTCTAGCGTCCACATTTATTGATGATTTTGCATAACAAATTTGGCAAATTCTTCTTTGGGCAGTGGCTTACTAAAGTAGAAACCCTGTATCTGCTCGCAATCCAGTGTCCTTAAGAAGTTGAGCTGAGATTCATCCTCTACCCCTTCAGCGACAACCTTTAATCCCAGGCTATGTGCCATTGCAATGACTGCGGTAACAATGGCTTTATCATCGTCGTCATCATCGATTTCAATAATAAAAGATCGATCTATTTTTAGCTCATCCAGCGGGAATTTTTTTAAATAACTCAATGATGAATAGCCGGTACCAAAATCATCAATTGAAATCGATAACTTAAGACGTTTCAATTGCTGTAACAATTTGATTATCTTTTCCGGATTATTCATGATGACGCTTTCTGTCATTTCAAGAACGAGACAACGTGGATCCAACCCGCTGCTCTCCAGGATGTTTGACACCATCTTAGAAAAATCCTGCTGAACTAACTGAATACCGGAGACATTGACCGATACAGTCAAACCTTTTAGCCCCTGCTTTTGCCACTCCATATTTTGCCTGCAAGCTTCATAGAGAACCCATTCTCCGATCTGTATGATAAGTCCGGTTTCTTCCGCCAGAGGAATAAAATCAACAGGTGATACGAAACCAAGCTCAGGACTGATCCAACGTATTAGCGCCTCCATACCGGCCACTTTATTTGATTGAGTTTCTATTTTCGGTTGGTAATAAAGCTGCATTTCTCCATTATCAATCGCCTTTCGCAATAAACCTGTCAACTTAATTCGTTGCAAGGATTTTTCATTGATATCCTTAGAATAAAACAGATAATTGTTTGAATCCTGTTGCTGGGCATGGTTGGATGCACTTGATGCGAAAGTTAGTAACTCCTCTGCTTTTTCGCCATCAGTTGGAAAAATAGATATTCCAACACTGGGATTCAACTGGATGTCATTTTCTTCAATATAGACAACGTCATTAATGACAGCCAGAATCCGTTTCGCCACTATAGCTGCATCTTCTGTTTGCCCAATTTTTTGCAGGAGTACCGTAAATTCCCCATCACCTAAATGTGCTGCTATCTTTGTGGTGGAATCTTGAATATTTTGTGTAACGGCATCGTTGTCGCGCAAACATTCTTTAAGCCTTACCGAAATCTCTTGTATTAACATCTCGCCGATTCTTGGACCCAGGGTATCATTAATTTGTTTCAACTGATCAAATACGATATGCAATACTGATGTTATCGTTTTTTCCCGTCTAGCATCCTTGATTGCCCAGTCCAGGCGATCCAAAAATAATCTGCGGTTAGGCAGACCGGTGATATGGTCATAATAGGCTAGTTGATTCTGATAGGCTTTAACTGTCAGCGTATTTCTGAGTCGTAACATCATTTCACTGGGGTCAGCAGGCTTTGATAAAAAATCTGTGGCTCCCAACTCCAGCGCCTTAAGCTTGGTTTCCGCCTCACTCGAGGAGGTCAGGATAATAACGGGCATATGTTTTAGTTCAATATCTGCACGTACTTCCTGTAAAATATCAAACCCGGTAATGCCAGGCATATTCAAATCAAGCAACAGGACATCTGGTCTTTCCTTTCTTAACAGCTCCATTGCTTGATCTGATTTATTAGTGATGATAAATTCTTTGTAGCCGGCGTCTTCCAGATGTATCTGTATCATATCTGTGTTAATTGACTCATCATCAACCATCATAATGACTGAATCTTTTAACTGTTGATCGAAATCATTAAAATCAATTATTAGATTTTTGTTAGGCATAAGCTACACCATTTATAGCTAACAAATTTACTTTGAATAAGTCCATTACCAACTTCTTTTCTCCCTATATTCAAACAATATTCATTCCTTACTCGGTACCGAAATTTTTCCTGCAAGTTGGCGAAGGATTGAAAGGGCGTCTTTAATCTTCAACTCATTCTGTGCCTTAGCTAATGTCTCCAGATTTTGCGCAGGGTCTGTAAACACGTCAAATCCCACCGTTCCTCCAGCTCCTTTTAGCCAATGGGCAAGATCTGACAATTCATCAAAATCTCCGGTTTCGTGGGCTTTCTCCATAGCATTCAACTGTTCATTCAAACGAAGCACAAATTTCTCTATGATCGGTTGCATACGCGGATCACCGGTTAATAAACTGGAGACCACTTGGTCTGGCAGTGTCTGATCCGCTACCTGCGTCGCATTAGTCGCATTAGTCGCATTAGTCGCACGGTTTGGAGCACTACTTGACTGTTCTTCTACATCCGTCAATGAAGGTGCTTCCACCACAATCCTGCCTGCTAATTGCCTTAAATCGGAAACATGCTTAGCACACTGGTTTTCATCCTTTTTCCTGGCTGCATGTTCCAGAATTTTGGCCAGCTCGGTGAATATGTCAAATCCAACTGTTCCCCCCGCTCCTTTTAGCCAATGAGCAAGGTCTGCAAGTTCATCAAAACTTCTGGCTTCGCAGGCTTTTTCCATAACTTTCACTTGGTCATTCAAACGGTCGATAAACTTTTCAATAATTGTACGGAAACGGGGGTTGTCAGTCGGCAAGCTTGAGACTAATGGCACCATGGTCAATCCATCATATGCCGGTTCGAGAACCGTATTTCTCTGATCGGATTGGCATGGTTCGGTAAGTTCTTTTTTATGCCCCCCCAGGTACTCCGCCATCATCTCGATAAGTGCATCAATATCGATGGGCTTGGTCATAAATCCTGTATAACCTGCAGTCATGCATTTTTGTTCCACTTCACCCATGGCATGAGCTGTTAATGCAATTATTGGAAGTTTTAATCCCTTTTCACGCATTCGCCGTGCTGCGGTATAGCCATCCATCTCCGGCATGGAGACATCCATAAGGATCATGTCATAATTGATTTCAAGCGCCATGTCAGAGCCAATCTTGCCATTCTCTGCTGTATCGACAGTTAACCCTATTTGCTCCAAGACTAATTTCACCAGTTCGCGATTTTCATCACCATCATCGACAACAAGAATGTGTAACGGAGGAAATTCCCATTGTGTCTGCTGTGTTTCATGTACCTCTTCTTCTGCGCTCAATATTTCCTCAGCTTTCAGCAGTTGAACACCATCAAGCGGACCCGTATCAATTACCAAGGTAAAAATGCTGCCCTTACCCATTTCACTGCGCACGGTAATGTCACCACCGAGTGCTTCTGCAAACTTTTTGCTGATCGATAATCCAAGGCCGGTACCTCCAAAGCGCCGTGTAATGGAGCTGTCTGCCTGTTCGAAGGCATTAAAGACACTTTCCGATTGCCTCGGCGTCATTCCAATACCGGTGTCGATAACATCAATTGCCATCTGTGGCCTTGCGCCACTCTTTATCAAACGATTGACCAGCTTAACGCCGCCATTCTCAGTAAATTTGATCGAATTTCCTACCAGGTTGGTGATTATCTGCCGCAAACGTACCGGGTCAGATTCAATGGTCTCAGGAAGCTCACCTTCGGGTTCGAATGTTAAGGTGATGCCTTTCTCCCGTGCTTTCACGCCAAGCACTGTCACCATCTCGCGTATCAGAATATGAGGCGAAAAAGAAATTTGTTCAACGTCCAAATTGCCTGCCTCAACCTTGGATAGATCAAGTATGTCATTAATTAGCTCGAGCAAATGCTTGCCGCTGGAGTGGATTGTATTAAGGTGTTTTTCTGTTTGCTGGGCATCTTTTCCGTAACCCCGTTTGAGCAGCTCAGTAAAACCCAGTATGGCGTTCATTGGCGTGCGTATCTCGTGACTCATATTTGCCAGAAATTCGCTTTTTGACTTGTTTGCCGCATCTGCCTCGTCTTTAGACTTACGCAGCTCGATTTCCTTTTGCTCCAACTCGGTCACATCATCAAAACTGACTAACACGCCACCGGCCTTATCGCCGCTGCCTAATATGGGCGAACAATTGGCGCTAAATGTCCGTTGTGTTGCATCATCAATTTGTAACCGTAGCATGGTGTTCATCTGTGGCTTGCCTGTCTGTAAGGCAGTTCGCCAGGGTGTTGTTAGCTTACCTAGCGGCTCCCCATCGGTACTTGTCCAGCGAAACGCTGACACCTTGTAACCCAACAAATCATCCGCCGATTTTCCTATCAGTGTTGCAAAAGCCTGATTGGCCAATACAAGCCGTTCCCGACTATCAAGCACCAACAGCCCTTCAGCTATGGTATCCAGTGTTGAACGCACTCTACTGGGTATTGCCTGAGAAGGATTCAGCTGGGTCAACACCTTGCCAAGGTAAAAATAATAAATGATGAAACCAAAAAAACTCAGAAAGCCCATCAATCGCACCAAAGGATTGGTTAAAAATCCTTTCCAGCCCGTTAATTCCAATGGGCGAAATATTAACTCCACTTGTCCCCATTTAACATCACCTGTCCAGATGGGGACTTGCAGCTGTACATCCGTGGAGTAGCCATCTTCTAGCACTTGCCATAGCTTTTCATGATCACCTATGCTCACAAATAACTTGCCATCCTGATGCCTAACGGCCGCTGATAGAATGTCGTCATTGCGTTCGACAACTAATGTTAGATTGGATTGCATACGCCGCAAATCGGACTGGGCGAGGAATAGGTTTGCATTAATGGCCACTGCTTCAGCTGTTGCTATACGACCTTCACGGATAGCGCCGTTTCTGTCAGGGATAAGATCGAATAAATCAGCCGTCATCACTAGGCTCGTGAGAACACCCACTAGCCCTACTGTAATACGAAACTTGGCACTGTATCTTGTAAACACCTTTGCAAAAACAAATAGTACGAAATTAAGCAATCCACCCAATCTCCGACGCGGCTTTGGCTTTAGTGTCGGCTTTAGTGTCGGCTTGACTCTATTCTTGGCTGTCTCGTCAAGCGAGTTGTTCAATCTGTTCACCATTACATATTAATATTGTGTTAGATTGCCTATTCATTACTGATATCCTCATCACCATACTTAGCTTCATGGTCACTTTTTTCAACCATGGACTCCAAAGACTCATCATCGTCATCAACTTGCTCGGTGTGTGCGGCAGACCCTAGAATAGGTGTCGGATCAATAAATTTCCATGCGGGTAATGAACTGAGAACACTCCCTGCAAGAACGCCGCCTCGAAGTAAATAAGCCACATAACCAATGGAAAGACCGGTTGTTCCCGCAACAGCAGTGCTACCGATAATTTTGTCATATTGGAGGTCGTTGCTAATATTTTCCCGCAGCTCATTCAGTTCACGGCTAAATCCACTTGATTGCAGCAACGATAGGGAGTCACTGCTTTCACTATGTAAAATGCCATCCCAACCAGGCGGCACAATTTGAATTGCCTTCATTACCGAAAGCATAGTGACGTTCAATTGAAAGCTAATACTTTTTCCAGGATCGACGGTATCCATTTGTAAATGATCTACATCCATTAATGTCCCATTTTGTAAATCAAGTTGTTCCACAGATACAACATCAATATTCGGCAACACAGGTTCGACTACTGGAGATTCCTCTACAGACTCCTCTGTGACTTCTACTTTTTCATCTACGGTTTCTTCAGCTACATCTGAAACTATACTTTCTTGTACTACTGCTGCCGGAGTCGGCTCGCTGTCAACTGCAGGGGGTTCATATATCACTACTGGGTCAATAAAGTGCGGTGGTACAAATGTTACGGTGGATTTTTTAACTGAAATTGTTAAAGTTTCATCATGGCTTAGCCCCGCTGAATCTGTCACACGAATAACCACCGTATAACTAGCCTGTGATTCATAATCCAGCACCCCATCGATGAGCATCAGTTCATTTCCATTGGTAATACTGAACTTGGCTGCATCGTCACCACCCTGAACACTAAAGGTGGCAACGTCCAATACATCAGCATCTAATGTAGCCAAGGTACCAATGAGAAGACCAGCCGTGCTATCAATATTTTCGTCTACTGCAGCACTAGATATTGATATTGCTGTGGGAGCTGTGTTGGCAATAGTAACTTCTTCAGTGTTACCACTAATGACAGATTCTTCAGTACCCTGGTTGTCTGTGTAACTGGCGACCACTGCGATGACTGTACCGACATCGGCATTATCCAGGGTATAAGTGTTGCCCACGGCCCCACCAATATCTATCCCGTCCCGTTGCCATTGGTACGTAATAGCACCCAGATTATCATCATCAACCAGGGTATTGCTGGCCGAGAGGGTTTGGCCTTCGGTGGCGATGCCACTAATGTTCACTGCTCCCGTAGGGGTATCGTTAACATTGGCCACAGGGGCAGTCGCTGAACTGACGACCGATTCATTCGTGCCCAGACCGTCGGTATAACTCGCGACCACGGTGATAACCGTACTAACATCGGCATTACCCAAGGTGTAAGTGTTGCCCGTGGCACCAGTAATATCTATCCCATCACGTTGCCATTGGTAAGTAATAGCACCCAGGACATCATCATCAACCAGTGTGTTGTTAGCGGTTAAGACTTGATCTTCAGTGACAGTACCGCTGATGAGAACGTTGCCTGTAGGCACGTCATTCACCTGATTGACCGTAATAGTAAAGATCCCCACAACCGGTGTAGCACCGTCCTCTGCACCATCTACCAGAGAAAAAGCAAAGCTATCCGATACGGTTGCAGATCCATCATGATCGTAACTGAGATTATTCGAATCAATATCGGCCTGGGTAAAGGTATCACTCACACCCAGAGCTACACCGAAAAGGTAAAGTGTGCCGTTGCCGGGAATCGCGGTGACAGTGTAGGTTAGACCCGCGCCAGCATCATCAGGATCACCTTCGTTTAACATGACGTTGGTGATAACCGTACCAGTTGATCCTTCATTGACCGTGACACCTGTATTAGTTGTCAGAGTAGGTGAGTCATTAACGCTAGTCACGTCAATGGTCATGATATTAGCACCTGGATCCAGATTTACCCCACCATTAGCGGTGCCGCCTGAATCCTGTACTTGGAAGGTAAAGCTGGTAAAACTAGCACCGGCACTCTCAGTTGGCGGTGTGTACAAGAGCAGGCCCAGATTGATATCCGAAACACTGATAACATCACCCACGTTAACCGTTACACCATTATTTTTAAGTGAGCCGGTAGTCGGTAAGGTCGAAATCTTTACGCCATTAAAAGTGTCATTATCTGACACGTCACTAAAACCAAAGTTGGCCAGAGTGAAGGCGTAAGCGGTGTCTTCCAGGGTAGTGACGATGTTGTCGGTTCCGCTCGGTGAATCATTCAGCGGATTAACAACTACCTGCTGCACAGCTATCAGACTGCTACCCCCAGCGCCGTCAGTGAGAGCAAAGCTTACAGTCCTAGTTAAGCCGGAGGGGTCCTCTG
This sequence comes from uncultured Ectothiorhodospiraceae bacterium, assembly GCA_945787715.1. Taxonomy (GTDB): domain Bacteria; phylum Pseudomonadota; class Gammaproteobacteria; order S012-40; family S012-40; genus CALZJE01. Next base: position 20,050 of record CALZJE010000064.1, read on the forward strand.
AATTATTGTAGAAGGCGATCTGGCGAACCACCTCCTGAACCGCCGCTGGCGTGGCATTAGCGCCACTCCAGGTAATGACCAGCGAATTTCCACCAGTACCATTATTAAGCCCATCGATAGTACCGATAACATTGCCGTTTACCCGTACATCAGAGCCACTCAAGGTGACGTTGCCACCTATTATAATCGTCAGATTGTCGTTAACAGTGCCATTGGCAGTGATTGCAACCGTCAATGTTCCTGTATCAAAATTGGCACTATCAGTATCAGCAACGACTGCGCCGTCATCAATAATGGTAGGGACAGCATCATTTTCCTTAAAGCTGGCTGGTCCACCAGGCATTGTAATAGTGGGAGCCACAAAACCGTCCCAGTTAATGGCCTGCTGAGCGATAGCACTAATGCCACCACTAGTGCCAATATCCCCATCATCAAGTACGAAATCGACAATACGTGAACTGGTATCTGGTGACCCGCTGCCATTAAAGTAGGCAACCCGGCGCAGTACTTCTTCAATCCCAGCAGGGCTACTGTTGGCATTCCAGTGGATAAGCAGATCGACACCGTTAATCCCATTCTTAACTGCGTCAATAGTACCGATAGTCACACCACTAATCCGCACATCAGAAGCATTCAGCGACACACTGCCGCTCGGCAAGATGATCAAACTGTCACTTACGGTCACACCGGTTGAGATACTCACAGTGAGCGCCCCGCCATCGAGATTAGCACTGTCAATGTCTGTCACTGTCAGCGTCGAATCGATGACAGTGGCTGGATCTCCGATTGAATAACTAAGCGGTGTTGCCGGTGTCGTTGTCACTACCGGAGCCTGATTATTGGAGAATGTCAGCGTCAGACCATCTAGCACCTCGTCGGCACTGTTAAAGGCAACATCGCTACCATCAAACACCAATGACGCTGTAGCGGCAGCATTACCAGCACCTGCTACCAGCGTGGTAGTAGTGACATCAAGGGAAAAAATATCAAATTTCTGAATTGCAAGCGCATTTGTACCAGCGGCATTGGCATCAGCACTCAGCAACAGTGTACCTGCAGCGAATGTACGTCCGCCAATGGTGGTCTGAGTTTCCAGAAGTTCTATACCAGTGAGCTTGGATATACCAACCTCATCGCCGTCAATCAGGACACTGGCGCTTCCTGCTGTATTGGACAGGCCAACATCTGTTACCTCATACAACCAAACGTTATCTGCTACACCGCCGCCGCCACCACGGGTAAAGAGAAAATCACCGGCAAGCAAATTTGCATCGCCAACGGTGGTGTTTCGCTCAATCAATGTGATGCCGACAATTTCCTCATCGACGGGATTTTCCAGCAACAAGGCAAATGATCCTGTACTGTAATCGCCCAGTGTATCAGGGCGGAACACCAGCACATCTTGTTTGGTCACAGCCAAGTTATTAGTGCCGACTTCGATATCATCACCGACGTAGTGAATACCATTGACATTTTTACCCGGAGAGAATGTGTCGCCATTAAAAGCTACCGCAAAGGTACCGTCAGTAATGGCAGCCTGTTCAAAAGCCAGATTAGGGTCTGCGATTTGCACCAAGTCACCTTTATCCCAGCTATCGGAGCCTGGCTGGCCGCCACCGTTGACATCTTTGTCCGTGGATATCCATAGTGGGTTATTGCTGTCTAAGGTACCACTCCAGGCCTGTTGTAACTGGCTACTGAAGGCAATCCCGGTCTCAATGTTGCCAGTGCGATATTCCAGATCCCAATCGCCACCCAAATTGGCCATGCCTGTGAGATCATCACTTGCGGCCACATCGGCTCCAGTGAGTTGGCTCAGTGCATTAATAAGTTCTGTGCCATCGGTTGTTGCTGCCAGATTACAGCCATAGAAAAGTAGATCCGATTCTGCTGTTAGCGCAGCGCCCCATTGTTGCAGGGCCTCACTGTAGTTTTCCAGGTTGTCTTCCTGAAGCCAGGTATTACCTAACTGCACACCACCCTCTTTACCATGAGAAACAATATGTACAGCATCAACCTGTTGGTGTTGAGCCAACACTTCGCTGATTTGCTCGACACCATCCCGGTTTGGGTCGAGTATAATAATCTCATAACTTACACCTTCATCTGCGTGCTGGATGTCATCCAACATTTGTTCATAGTCCGGCGTACGGGTATCGACAAACAGTAGTTCATGTTTCTGAATTTCGTCTCCATTTGACGGCAGCATACCCGCATCAGCGATATCTGTTGTTATTTTTACAGGTGGTTCAGTAATGTAGATATCAGCGTTTGCAGACTGAGATGTCGAGTCATGGATTTCCGATGTTAAGATTTCTGCTGACAAACGGGACATGGCATCCAGTTCCAGGGAGGGGGGGAGTACGTTAAAGCCGATATCATTCGATTCAGTACTGATATCAGCCTTGGATGCCAGCGAGATAATCAGCGCTTCAAGCGCTTCAGGATCATTTATGTCACGCACTTTCTCGTCCTGGCTAGAAGATGAAAAGTCAGCACCAGATGATAAGCCGAGAGGATCCGCAGATAACAGCAGTCGTGGCTCCAAGGCTTCCAGTATGGAACCTGTTGAAATCCGGCCGCACCTGTTAATGAGTCTGTTATCTTGTTTCTTTTCGAACTTATTGAGCTTCATAATGTATCCGCCTTAACGCATTTACTTTTATGGATGTCAAAAATGTTAAAGTCCATTGCAGTAAAATTTGTATCAAAAAGGGAAAGCTTGCCAGTTAGGGATTTAATCTTTTCAGGAACAAGCCCGAGCGCTGATTTTTTCCTTGTCAACGACTCCTGACGGGAACTTATGCATGCCATCACTGCCGCCGGCAACGAATGAGTGATTTGTGTCTATCCACCATTCGCTTTGTTTCGTCCGCTGATTTACCTCTGCGGTAAATCCAAGATTGGCTAATTGGCTTATTCGGTGTTTATAATCGGTCTTACCGTTGTAAACACCAAAGGAAACACGATTCTTATACCTTCCTCTCCTAACAATGGCTACGCCCTCAATTCCTGCTGTTTTTATACGAGCCTCAAGCTGATATGCTTGATCGAGATTCTCTTGTGCCGCTGACAATACAATGTAATTCGTCTCTCCAGATTCCTCCCGTAGCGCATAAGACAATTCCATAGCTACTTCAAGCGCATTAATCAACATTACCACCTCTGAAGGTTTGTTATACGGACCCAGTGTTATGCATTCTTGTTCCCCGGTTTTACTATCTGAATTCGCGATAACATTCTTCACTACATTAGCCGACGTATTACCACTCACTTTTGGCAAGACCGGCTCCGCTGCTAAAGGCAAATCTACTTCACTGATTATTTTTTTCAGCGTCTTGGAGGCGCTGGTTTGCTGTTCCGGTCTTTTTGATAAAAACTGTACATTACACTTGATTCCGGCGAGTAGCATAAAATCTGGATTAGGGAGTTCAAGACGTACACCAAATGTACCGCTGGCAGCATCCCCCATTGTATCCACGACGGTAACCATTGCTTGCTGTGGATTCTTTGGAAAAGTCTCGGAAAAAACACTAGCCCGCATGTTAGTGGCAACTTGGCTAAAATACTCAATAGGTACAATGGCTTCTACATGTAAAGGGTCAATTTGTGCGATGCGTACAATTGCCTTATCTTCAATACGTTCTGATGCTGTCTTGAAACGTTGCACCACGATACCGTTAATCGGGCTACGGATTATTTTCTGCTTTAATTGTGCCTCCGCCTTGCTCAACTCAAGCTGTCTTAATTTCTGCAATTCTCTGGCATGCCTAACCTTCTCCCTGGATAATGCTAAATTTCGCTCGACTTCTTGTTTATCCTGTGGGGATGCCATATCCACGCTATAGAGTTCTTCTAAGCGTTTGTATCTTTTTTTATCAAATGTCTGGTTGACTTTGGCAATATTGATCTCAGAGTCTAGCTCTACTTTTGCCATTGCTAGTTTCACCGTTGCCTGTTCCACTTGTGAATTTAGCCTGGCAATTATTTGCCCCTTTTTGACAATATCACTCCGATCCACACTGATTTCCGCAAGTGTACCTACAACCGGGCTACTGACATCCACCATAACGGAAGGTGTAATGACGCAATCAACCGCAGGCATCTCTATAGCTGAGCTCGAAATGCTCCAGGGGAATAACATCATGAATGCCACTATCAGAAAAGATGGTTGAGCTGTCTTTCCATGGATAAATCGAACCTTCGACAT
>CALZJE010000065.1 GCA_945787715.1 uncultured Ectothiorhodospiraceae bacterium
TCCATTGGATTCATGCCGGCAGCAACAGACTTCATGCCTTCGTTAACGATGGATTGAGCAAGAACAGTTGCAGTTGTGGTACCGTCACCAGCGACATCAGAAGTTTGTGAAGAAACTTCTTTAACCATTTGTGCGCCCATGTTTTCAAATTTATCGGCTAATTCGATTTCTTTGGCAACAGATACACCATCTTTAGTGATGGTAGGTGCACCGAAGCTTTTATCTAAAACAACGTTACGACCTTTAGGACCAAGCGTTACTTTAACTGCATTCGCTAGGATGTTAACGCCGCTGATCATGCGTTGACGAGCGTCGTCACTAAAACGTACTTCTTTCGCTGACATAGGATTTTTCCTTTAAATTTTCAATTTATGATTAAGTTTCGGCTTAGCCAACAACTGCGAAAATGTCGTCTTCTCGCATAACCAATAGCTCTTCTCCGCCAACTTTTACAGTTGTGCCAGCATATTTGCCAAAAAGAACCTTGTCTCCAACTTTAACTGCTAAGGCACGTGAATCACCGTTATCAAGTGGCTTGCCTGTTCCAACAGCAAGTACTTCACCTTGCTCAGGTTTTTCAGTTGCAGAATCAGGAATTACGATTCCGCCTGCTGATGTGCGTTCTTCTTCTAATCGACGGACAACGACTCGGTCGTGTAACGGGCGAATGTTCATATGATTTGATCTCCTTAAATATTGTTAAATATCAATCATTTAGCTGGCTGTTGGCAGCAAAAATTTTGATGAGTGGGCATAAAAAAAGACCATGTCCTTAGCACTCATTTGTCTTGAGTGCTAATAATAGGGGCGAAAAGTGAAGTTTCAAGCCAAATAGGAAAATAATTTATTTTTATTCTATTGCCGCGTCCTATAAGTACAGTTACGAATTCTGTTTATTTAATGCCAGCTAGTGCGTTAAGCGTTAGGTGATTTTTTGGCCTTTGGCCAACGCTTTAAGCTTGAAGAAGAAACAAAACCAGAAAAAATGCAGCATCTTTTTGCTTCAAGCCTAAAGCACTGGCCGCAGGCCAGAAAATCACTTAAAGCCTAACGCAATAATGTCACTGGGGGGTAAGCGTCATTTATAACTGAATTTAGGGGGCGCAGCACTACATGGATAATGGGATTTGAAAGAAAAGAATTTTACAAACTAATGATGGGGTTGTATTCGTTTGTGTGCGTTGGCTTACTTATCTTCTTTTTTATATTCACCTTCAATCACAATATGCTCTTTTTTCTCGTTGCTTTCCCGGTAAAACTCTCCTTCATGAAAAGGCGGAGATTTTGGATTCATTGTTTGAATAATATTGGAATGTTTTAATGCCCAAACTACAAACGCTTGTCGAATAACCGGTATCAAGGCAAGAAAACCGAGTAGGTCGGTGAAAAAACCCGGCGTTAATAATAATGCGCCACAGATAAGGAGAACCAATCCTTCCATCATTTCAAGTGCAGGGATTTCTCCGCGTTGCAGGCTGTTCTGTACGCGGTTAAGTGTGGATATTCCTTGTGCTCGCAATAAATAGGCACCTAAAACAGCAGTTCCAATAATTATCAATATGGTTGGAATTGCGCCAATCACGCTGCCTACCTTTATTAGCAGGTATATCTCAATAATTGGGATGGCGATAAATAAGATAATTAATACTTTTAATGGAGACATTTTATTTTTGTACTCGAATATGTTCAGTAATTTATTGTGAAATCGCGGTGAGAGCCTGTAATATGTTTTCTCATTTTTGAAGTAAGTGTAATGAGAAACAGTAACGATCGTCTGTTCACTGTAAGGATTTTTTATGCAAAATCAAGAACAATTTTTAATGGTCGTAACAACATGTCCTGATGAGCCAACCGCTCATTTAATGGCGAATGAAATTGTTGATCAGTGCCTGGCTGCATGTGTCAATATATTGCCAGAGATGGTTTCGATATATCAATGGAAAGGTGAAAAGCAGCAAGGAACAGAACATATTCTGCTGATTAAGACTGAAAAATCCTGTTATTCCGAATTAGAAGCATTAATTGCATCAAATCATCCCTATGAACTTCCGGAGGTGATTGCAGTCCCTATTAACGACGCATTGCCTGAATATTTAGCCTGGATTAAAAGCGTAATAACTAAAATATGAAACATTCGATTTTTTCCTTTTTACTACTATTTTTGTTCTCTTCCCCCGCTTGGTCTTTATTTGATGATGAGCCAGAACCGCTAAAGCCGGATGAGGCATTTAAGCTCAAGGCTTATGCGGTTTCGCCAAATATCATTCGTGCTGAATGGAAAATCGCAAATGAATATTATTTGTATAAAGAAAAGTTCAAATTCACCACAAAATCCAAGGGAGTTGGAATTGGTGAGCCAGTTTTTCCGAAGGGTAAAATAAAAGAAGATGAATTTTTTGGAAAAGTAGAGACCTTTCGAAATAAGGTCAGAATTGATATTCCTATCACTCGAACTCCGAATGCATCTCAAACACTGGTGTTGGATACCGTTTCACAAGGCTGCGCAGATATGGGTTTATGTTATCCGCCAACTAAAGAGACGGTCTCTTTTGCGCTAATTCCTGAAGATGATAACAGTGTTGGAAACGTGTCTGGTTTGATGCCAGCTAACACCTCGATTATTTCAAAATTAAATTCAAATCTGGGATTGCCGCAATCTGAAGATGATGTATTGCCTGCAGAAAAAGCATTTATTTTTAGTGCGAATGTAGTCGATGGAAATACTATCGTTGCGAGTTGGGAAATTGCAGACAATACGTTTCTCTACCAGGATAAATTCAAATTTTCTCTCGAAAACAGTGATGGTATTGAATTGCAAAAACCCATACTTCCAAAAGGTGGGGTGCCAACGGTAGATGATTTATTTGGTGATGTCATTGTTTATTATAAAAAAGTTGATGTCAAAATACCTTTTATAAGAACTGGCAGTGATGAAGTCGATGTTGTTTTAAAAGCAAGCTTTCAGGGTTGCGCTGATAAGGGTTTTTGTTATCCGCCTGAATCTCGAACAATGCCGTTGTTAATACCAGCTGCGGACAAAAGTGATGTTCTCTCAACTTCTTCAAGTGTTTCATCTCCTGTGGAAGGTTTAAAAAATTCAACTGTTGCACCGACAATTGAACCAGCGAAAATACCTGTTTCGGAGCAGGATGGGATTGCAAATACGCTAGCTAGTAGCAGTGTTTTTATGATCATTTTGACCTTTTTTGGTTTTGGTCTGCTGCTTGCCTTTACGCCATGTGTGCTACCGATGGTGCCTATACTTTCCAGTATCATTGTTGGTCAGGGTGAGAATATCTCTTCGAAAAAAGCGTTAACTATGTCCATTGTCTATGTGCTAGCGATGGCGCTAACCTACACGATAGCTGGTGTTATTGCAGGATTATTTGGTGCAAATCTTCAGGCTGCGTTTCAAACCCCATGGGTGCTAATTATCTTTAGTATTGTCTTCGTTCTGCTATCCCTTTCTATGTTTGGATTTTATGAGCTTCAACTTCCTGCTTCCTGGCAGAGTAAATTAACTCAAATCAGCAATAGTCAAAAAGGCGGAACGCTTGCTGGTGTTGCGGTGATGGGATTTTTATCTGCGCTAATTGTTGGACCGTGTGTTGCCGCGCCATTAATGGGGGCTTTGATTTATATTGGGCAGACAGGTGATGCGGTACTCGGAGGTCTAGCTCTTTTCTCATTGAGTATGGGGATGGGAGCGCCATTAATTGCTATTGGAGCGTCTGCTGGTAAGTTATTGCCTAAAGCTGGTGCCTGGATGGAATCAGTAAAAGCTGTGTTTGGCGTCATGCTACTTGCAGTTGCAGTTTGGATGCTTGAGCGAATTTTACCACCAGCTGTTGCATTGCTTTTATGGTCTATACTTTTGATTATATCTGGCGTGTTTCTAGGTGCATTTACGCAGCTAGAAGTGTCTGCAAGTGGTTGGAAAAAATTATGGAAAGGATTTGGGTTAGTTTTCGTTATCTATGGAGGCTTGTTGTTAGTCGGTGTGGCCAGTAATTCAAAAGATCCATTGCAACCGCTACGTGGCTTGTATAGTGGTGGAGCAGTGTCATCCTCTGGCATACAACAAAAAATTGAGTTTAAAAAAATTAAGTCAGTTGAAGATCTGGACAGAGAGTTGAAACTCGCAATGGAGCAAGGTAAGCCAGTAATGCTGGATTTTTATGCAGACTGGTGTGTCTCGTGTAAGGAAATGGAGAGATATACTTTTTCAGATGGCAAAGTGAAAGCTGAAATGTCTAAAGCTATTTTATTGAAAGCGGATGTAACCGCAAATGATGAAATTGACAAAGTATTGCTGAAACGCTTTAAATTAATAGGTCCCCCGTCAATGATTTTCTGGGATCGTAAGGGCAATGAGTTGCCTCATATGCGGATGGTCGGGTTTTTGGATGCTGATAAATTCCTTGTGCATATCAAGCAATCGTTTAAATAATCTCGATACTAGGTAAGTGATATTTTAAGATGAATACATCAGTTTGGGTCAGGAATGTGTTAGCGATAGTGGCAATTATTGCTTCCTTTTTTGCGGGAAGTTATGTCATGAAACTATATAAAGATTCAACACCCGCTGCAAAAGAAGCAAAAGCAATGGAGTCGCAATTTCGACCGAATTTTGAATTGCCTGATCTCAGCGGAAAAATGCACAGTATTAACGAGTGGGATGGGCAAGTTGTTGTCGTTAATTTTTGGGCAACTTGGTGTCCACCCTGTCTAGATGAAATGCCGGGTTTTATCGAGTTGCAACATCAGTATGGTGCTCAAGGGGCACAATTTGTCGGTATCGCGCTTGATGATGAGTTTAAAGTGCAGGAATTTGTACGTGATATGGGTGTTGATTACCAGGTGTTGGTGGGGGGAGAAGAGGCCCTCAAAGTTTCAGATAGATATGGAAATCGCTTAGGTGCTCTACCTTACACGATCGTGATTAATCGTGAAGGGACAATTGTAAAAACGTATCGTGGCGAAGTGTCTCGTGGAACTGTAGAAAAAGTAATCACAAAATACCTGTAATAAGTACATTCACCCCTCGATTTGGTAGTAAACTACAATAACTCGCAGCTAATTGTAGCGATTGTCGGGAAATGTCTGGACTTCAGTTAATATCTCATGCAGAATTCGCAGTTAATGTTCACATAAACGCGGATTATATTCTAATAGGCATATATGCCCAAACTACTCGTTTTACACGGTCCTAATTTGAATTTATTGGGAGAGCGGGAGCCAGGTCACTACGGCGACCAAACGCTTACTTCAATAGATCAATCACTCGTTACGCTTGCGCAATCTTTGGGACATGAGCTGCAAAGTTTTCAGAGTAATGCAGAATTTGAGTTGATTACTCGTGTTCATGAAGCAAAAAACGAAGCAGTGGATTTCATTATCATCAATCCTGCCGCATACACTCACACGAGTATTGCGTTAAGAGATGCATTTTCCGCAGTGAAAATACCATTTATCGAAGTACACCTATCCAACGTACATGCGAGAGAGTCTTTTCGCCACCACTCATATTTTTCTGATATTGCAGTGGGCGTTATTTGTGGATTAGGTGCACAAGGCTATGAGCTAGCGCTCAGGGCAGCTACTAATTATCTAGATATGAGGATTTAGTCTTGGCAATGGACATACGAAAAATTAAAAAACTCATTGAGTTGTTGGAAGAGTCAGGTGTTGCAGAAATAGAAATTCATGAAGGTGAAGAGTCTGTTCGCATTAGCCGCTACGGGCAACATCAAACTGTTGCAATGCCAGCTGCAGCGCCAATGCAAACGATCATTGATGCTGCACCTGCGGCAGCTGCCCCAGCCCCAGCAAAGGATGATGCACCAGCGCCCATCAAAGGGCATCAGGTTGTTTCTCCAATGGTGGGTACTTTTTACCGTGCTCCTTCACCTGGCGCCAAAGTGTTTGCTGAAATTGGTCAACGTGTAAGCGAAGGCGATACGATTTGCATTATTGAAGCGATGAAAATTCTAAATCAGATTGAGGCGGATAAATCAGGCACGATTGTGGATATTCTTGTAGAGAATGGACAGCCTGTTGAATATGGCGAAACTTTGTTTGTCATCGAGTAATCGATAGAATGAGCCTTTATTTACATCTTCTAACATTACAATAAAATAGTTATATCCTATGTTAAACAAAATTGTTATTGCCAATCGTGGTGAAATTGCATTACGTATTTTACGTGCATGCCGTGAGATCGGGATCAAAACAGTTGCAGTGCACTCCTCTGCAGATCGCGATTTGAAGCACGTTCGTTTTGCTGATGAATCTGTCTGTATTGGCGGTCCACCTTCTAGCGAAAGTTACTTAAACGTACCTGCAATTATTAGCGCAGCTGAAATTACCGATGCTGTCGGAATTCACCCAGGTTACGGTTTTCTTTCTGAAAATCCCGATTTTGCCGAGCGTGTAGAGAGTAGCGGCTTTGTCTTTATTGGCCCAAAACCAGAAACTATTCGTTTGATGGGCGACAAAGTTTCCGCTATCAAAGCGATGAAAGCTTCAGGTGTACCGTGTGTGCCTGGCTCTGGTGGGCCATTAACACAAAATTCGGAAGACAATTTGCGTATTGCCCTCGACATTGGTTATCCGATTATTATCAAAGCAGCGGCTGGTGGCGGTGGTCGAGGTATGCGAGTAGTTCGCAGCGAAGCCGCATTATTGAATGCTATATCGTTGACCAAGTCTGAAGCAAAAGCAGCATTTGGCGATGATACCGTTTATATGGAAAAATTTCTGGAGAATCCTCGCCACATCGAATTTCAAATGCTTGCTGACGCACATGGAAATGCGATTCATTTGGGTGAGCGCGACTGTTCCATGCAACGCCGTCACCAAAAAGTTCTGGAAGAAGCTCCAGCTCCCGGTATTTCCGATCAGATTCGCAATGATATGGGGGAGCGATGTGCAGAAGCATGTCGTAAAATTGGTTATCGTGGTGTGGGTACCTTCGAATTTCTTTATGAAAATGGCGAATTCTACTTTATTGAAATGAATACTCGTCTTCAGGTTGAGCATCCTGTCACTGAAATGGTAACCGGTGTAGATTTAGTTATTGAGCAACTGCGCGTGGCATCAGGCGAGACTCTATCTTATAAGCAGAGTGACATTAAGCTTAATGGCCATGCAATTGAGTGCCGAATTAATGCTGAAGATTCCAAGACATTTATGCCATCACCAGGGGAAATTACTCACTATCATCAACCAGGTGGTCCGGGTGTACGTTTAGAGTCTCATATATATAGTGGCTATCGAGTTCCGCCTTATTATGATTCCATGATCGGTAAATTGATTACTCATGCAAATAACCGAGAGAGTGCGATGGCGAGAATGCGCACCGCTTTGAGTGAGTTGGTCATTGGTGGTATCAACACTAATATCGCTTTGCAAGAAGAGATTTTGAAAGATGTAGGATTCCAGCGCGGTGGAACAAATATTCATTATCTTGAGAAAAAACTGGAAGGCTAACGAGTCTTTCATCATTCAAATTGGCATGCAACGCTAACGGATATTACTGATAGAACATTGTTGTTGATTATGGCAATGTTCTATATTCATCAATAATCTTCCCTTTCCACTTCTTATTTTACAGCTCTATTATTTATGGCCTGGAATCAAATAACGTTCTTAACTCACCGTGATATTGCCGAAGCATTATCTGATCTCTTGCATGAAAACAGTGCATTGTCAGTAACCCTTCAGGAAGGTGGGGATGAAAAAATATTCGAACCTGCGTTAGGCGAGACACCATTATGGGAAGATACTCAGGTTGTTGCTTTGTTTGAGGAAGATGTGTCTGCAGAAGCACTCATCGAGATACTAAAAAAGAGCTTAACGACAGAAAACTTTCCCAAATATGAAATAAGCAAAGTTGAAGATCAGGATTGGGAACGCGCCTGGTTAGATGACTTCAAGCCAATGCAATTCGGCAAGAACTTATGGATAGTTCCCAGCGTCTATGAACCAACAGATGAAGATGCGGTAAATATTATTCTGGACCCCGGTTTAGCATTTGGTACGGGTACTCACCCAACAACATCACTTTGCCTTACATGGCTGGATGAAAATAAAGCGGAAAAAGATGTTGTAGTCGATTATGGGTGCGGTTCGGGAATATTGGCTATTGCAGCAGCAAAACTTGGCGCAAAACAGGTGCATGCTGTGGATATTGACCCTCAAGCAATTGAAGCGACTGAGCAGAATGCAAAGAATAATCACGTTGGTGAGTTGATTAAAACATATTTGCCGGAACAGTTCGATTTAAAAGCGGCCGATTTATTGCTTGCAAATATTCTAGCTAATCCGTTGCATGAATTGGCGGAATATTTTTCTCGCGGTGTTAAACCTGGTGGAAGGATTGTTTTATCTGGCATATTGAGTGAGCAAGCTGATCAAATCGTAAAAAAATATAGCAGCTGGTTTGATATGGCTGAGCCAGTGTTCAAAGAAGAGTGGGTGTTGTTAGCAGGGATCAAACGTTAAGAACAACTTCCTGTTTGAGTAATGGCCTATTTCCTATCCTGGAAAATAAACAGGTAGAACACACATTGAATAAATTATTGATACACGATCAAAATGGACTATCGTATGTACACGGAATGTTCTAGTTGTCATACCTATTTTAAAATTACACCTGCTCAATTGAAGGTTGCAGACGGACAAGTCCGCTGTGGTAATTGTGGCGAAGTATTTAATGCACTAGACAGTATTGTTGACGTGGTGCCGCCACTCAATGTTGAAAAGCCAACCTCTGCTAAAAGTGATAGCGCTGTAGTAGATTCCGATGTTATTACTTCAGCAGAAGATTTTGTCAATGATTTGTCTGATGATTTAGGTTCCATTTCGGGTGAATCAAAGCTTGAGGACTTGGCTGAGGAAATACAAGATGAATTGTCAGTGGAGCCTGACGACGTAGGTTCTTTGAGTCAAGAAGAGAGCTCAGCGTTGGATCTGCTGGTTGCTGAAGAATCCGCTATTGGTGAAATACTAGAAGAAGCTGAGAGTGAAAACCTTCAAGAAGAAATTAATAAGGATATCGATGACGCGCTCAATGATCTTTTCAATGATGACGAATTAAAGTCTCAACAAGATGGTTTAACGGAGTCAAATGAGACAAGTTTGAATAAAAACAGTGTCTTATCTGAAGTCTCAGCATTTGGTAGTAGCGAAATAAAAAGTGATGATTTTAGTGATATAGGCCCAGGATTAGAATCAGAAAATCAGTATTCCACATTTGATATTAGTGAGACACTGGAGCCCCCTGCTAGCGCACCTGATTTGTCTAAGACAAACACTTCTTTTGGTGCTGAATCCACACAAGCCGAACCTAATCCCATGGATTTTGACTTGGGTGAATCCGTATTAGCGAGTGATTCAGCATCTACGAAGAATGAGGGCGTGGAAGATAGCTCTGGTGCTCAAGCTTCAGATGAGAAGCAAGTGTCAAGTGAGGATTATATCCTCGAAGAGCTGCAAGAAAAAGGTGGGATTTCAAATAGTGTTGCCAGTAAAATGGCTTGGGTTACGTTAATTGTTTTCTTATTGCTAGTGCTGCTTGTCCAGTTTGCCTATTTAAAGCGATCCGAGTTGGTTAAATATCCATCAGTTCGGCCTGCGCTTGAGATCATGTGCACTGCGATCAGTGTGGCAATGAAATGTGAGATTCCAGAACCGAAAGACACGGATGCAATTTCCCTTGTTGAGCGTAATGTTGTTAGTCACCCTAATGCCATGAACGCGCTATTAATTACTTCAGTTATTAAAAATAATGCGGAATTTACCCAGCCCTATCCAAATCTGGTGTTAACCTTTTCTGATATTCATCAAAAAGTGTTAGCTCGACGCACTTTTATTCCCACCGAATATTTAACTAAAGATGTTAATATCAGCAGTGGCATGGCTTCTTCAGTTCCGATTAAAATTATGTTAGAAATTGTTGATCCAGGGCAAGAAGCTGTCAATTTTGAATTCGATTTTAAATAAATTGTCTCATATTTTACCCAAACGTTAGGCTTGGTTATTAAGGCTAGAAGCTCGGTTAAGATGCATACCCAATTTATAATCCACAAAAAATGAAAAAAAATTAAAAATTGTTCAAAATTTAGTTCCATAATATTTCCGAAATCGGTATTATTGCTTACGGTTTCAGCTCAAGTTAAAATTAAGTTTTGTTACAGATTGGATCATACACAATGAAAGGTCGGGCTTTACTTGCTCCAATGGCGGGTGTCACCGATAAACCGTTTCGTGATATATGTCGACAATTTGGAGCAGCACTGACAACCAGTGAGATGGTGGCTTCTGATGCAAAACTTCGAAATTCTTTAAAAACACGTGAGCGATTGATTTTTTCAGAGGATGAAAAGCCGCGAAGCGTACAAATTGTTGGATCGGATCCAATGGCTTTGGCCGAGGCTGCTAGATTTAATGTTGAAAATGGCGCCCAAATTATTGATATCAATATGGGGTGTCCAGCTAAGAAAGTGTGTAACGTTGCTGCTGGCTCAGCGTTGTTAAAAGATGAAAAGTTAGTTGCCACTATACTAGAAACCGTTGTGAAAGCTGTTAATGTGCCAATTACGCTGAAAACGCGTACCGGATGGGATAAGCAGAATAAGAATGGCTTAAGCATTGCAAAAATTGCAGAGGATTCTGGTATATCAGCATTAGCCGTTCATGGACGAACGCGTGAATGTGCTTATAAGGGTGGTGTAGAATACGAAACAATTGCTAATATTAAATCTAGAATAAATATACCGGTGATTGTTAACGGAGACATCACCTCAGTAGAAAAAGTAAAAGATGTGCTAGATTACACGCATGCAGATGCTGTAATGGTAGGGCGAGCAGCGCAAGGGAATCCTTGGATATTTAGAGAAATTAATGAATATCTCAATACTGGCGCTAAACTCGCAAGACCAACATTAGAGGAACGTCAGAAAGTTTTAACTGATCATATAACAAATCTATATCTTTTTTATGGGGAGTATAGGGGAGTTAGGATAGCTCGCAAGCACATCAAATGGCACTGTGAAGGTATTCAAAGGTATATTTCGTATAAAAATGTTATTAACAAAATAGAGAGCGCTGACAAACAATTGGCGATTGTTAATCAATTTTTTCATCAATCTATTATGGAAGGGGAAAAAGCAGCATGACTGGTATTCCAGCTGAAAGCATCATCGAACAAGAAGACTCTAATGCACAAACTGTGGTTGACTCTACGTCAGGAATCCAAGAGTGCGTGCAAGACGCAATGGAAACTTATTTTTCCAATTTAGATGGGCATGGCACTAATGATCTATATCAAATGGTGATAAGTGAAGTAGAGCAGCCATTGTTAAGAGTTGTGTTGAAACATACTCGTGGTAACCAAACGCGAGCCGCAGAAATTTTAGGTATCAATCGCGGTACTTTGCGTAAAAAATTAAAAATGTATGACTTAGGTTAGTCGATACACTTTTTAAAATGCAGCTGGCCGAAAATCATAAGATTTTCGGCCAGCTGCATTTTAACTCGGATAATTTATGAATCTTGCGTTTTCTAGCTTGCACTTTGGTTCTACAAATAATTTTCTTCAATCGACCGGACGCACCAGTCTGGCGCTCAATCAGAAAATCATTTGTAAAACCAAATTGCTACGCGATAAATTCGCAAATTCATAAAATACCCGAGTTAAGACTCTCAAAATTATTTAGTCACCTGTGCTATTCAAAAAAATCTTCTTTTATTCGGAATAAATCATAATGGTTAAAATCAAACGAGCGTTAATTAGCGTTTCTGATAAACAAGGCATCTTGGAATTTGCAAAATTTTTACAAAGTCAGGATGTTGAAATCCTTTCAACAGGTGGAACGGCAAAATTATTAGCTGAAAATAAAATTAATGTTACAGAGGTTTCCGAATACACGGGTTATCCCGAAATGATGGCAGGTCGAGTGAAAACTCTCAATCCGAAGGTTCATGGTGGGATTTTAGGACGCAGAGGAATTGATGAAGAAGTTATGGCTAAAAACGATATTCTTCCTATCGATTTGGTTGTTGTTAATCTATATCCTTTCGAAGCAACTGTTGCAAAACCCGATTGCTCAATAGAATTAGCGATTGAAAATATTGATATTGGCGGGCCAACAATGGTTCGATCTGCAGCTAAGAATAATGAATCTGTTGCTATTGTTGTGAATGCGGCAGACTACGAAGTAGTCACGGAAGAGATGCAAGCTAACAATGGTTCTGTATCGAAATCTACACGGTACACATTAGCGGTTAAAGCCTTTGAACATACCGCAGCATATGATGGCGCAATTGCCAATTATCTTGGTGCTATATCTGACAGTGGTGAGAAGCAAAACTTTCCTAATACTTACAATAAGCAGTTCGTGAAATCACAAGATTTACGTTATGGTGAAAATCCACATCAATCTGCAGCATTCTATGTTGATAGTGAGCTAAAAGATGCGAACGTTTGTTCGGCGAAACAGATTCAAGGTAAAGAGCTGTCATTTAATAATATTGCAGACACTGACGCGGCATTGGAATGTGTTAAACAATTCAAGGAGCCAGCGTGCGTTATCGTCAAACACGCAAATCCATGCGGCGTTGCAATTGATAGCTCTATTGAAGCCGCTTATCACCGTGCGTTTGCCACAGATCCCACTTCAGCCTTTGGCGGTATTATCGCCTTCAATCAAAAGTTAGATGTGAAAACAGCTCAAGCGATTATTGATAAACAGTTTGTTGAGGTCATTATTGCACCTGAAATATCCGACGATGCAAAAGTGGCTCTATCAGTAAAAGCAAATGTTCGAGTTCTTGAATGTGGTTATTGGGAAAAAGAGACTGTTGATGGTTTTGATTACAAACGAGTTAATGGCGGCCTATTGATTCAAGATCGAGATAATGGAATTATTTTGCCGGAAGACTTAAAAGTTGTCACTGCGCGTCAACCATCGGATCAGGAAAAAGTTGATTTGTTATTCGCTTGGAAAGTCGGAAAGTTTGTAAAGTCAAATGCTATTATTTATGCAAAGCAAGGCCAGACGATTGGTGTAGGTGCAGGGCAAATGAGTCGCGTTTATAGCGCAAAAATTGCCGGCATTAAAGCAGCGGATGAGGGGCTTGAAGTGAAAGGATCAGTGATGGCGTCAGATGCATTCTTCCCGTTTAGAGATGGTATTGATGCAGCGGGCGAGGTTGGTATTACAGCTGTAGTGCAGCCAGGTGGTTCAATGCGAGATCAAGAAGTTATTGATGCTGCTAATGAACATGGTTTGGCGATGGTATTCACAGGAATGAGACATTTCCGACATTAATTTCATATGGAAATATGTGAGATAAAAAGCCTGCTATTGGAGGCTTTTTATCCTGCTTCTTCAATCTCCTCAGAGATCATCATCCATTCCTCTTCAAAAACTTCAATTTTCTTAGTAATTTCACTTTGTTTTGCTAAAAGTTCTTTTAGTTTTTCCTTATTTTTATCTTCATAAAAGCTACTATCACCGAGTGAACTTTCGACATCGTCTTTTAGGGCGTTTAATTTTGCGAGTTGTTGTTCTATTTTTTTCAGTTTATTAGTGAGTGGTTGAAGTTTTTTCCGTTTTTCTGCGTCTGATTTTCGCTGATCTTTTTTCGAAAGAGCCGGTGAACTATTCTTAGCTTGTTGTGTTCTTAACTCTTTGGGTTGATTAATGAGCTTTCGATAATCATCTAAGTCGCCATCAAATGGATTTATAGAGCCGTTGGAAACAATTAAAAAAGAGTCACAAACAGATTCCAGTAAGTAGCGGTCATGTGCAACAATCATCAGCGCACCTTGGTAGCTTTGCAATGCAAGGCTTAAAGCATCCCGCATTTCTAGATCTAGATGGTTTGTGGGCTCATCAAGTAGTAGCAAATTGGGTTGGTTATAGACTATCGTTGCCAGTACTAACCGAGCCTTTTCTCCGCCAGAAAACTCGCTAATCTTTTGTTGTACCTTGTCACCCTTGAAATTGAAACTGCCTAAAAAGTTAAGTAGCTGTTGATCACTAGCTTTCGGGTCAAGTTTCTTCATTGTTTGCAAAGCGGTTGCGCTGACATTAAGCTGAGAAAGTTGATGCTGAGCAAAGTAGCCAATCGAAAGATTCTTGTTGCCTTCAAGTTCACCTTGCATTGGTGTAAGCTCACCTGCAAGCAACTTGATGAATGTAGATTTACCCTGCCCATTTGCGCCCAAGACTCCTAATCTATCCCCAGCGAAGATGCTCATATTGATACTATTAAGCACTGGAGTTTCGCCATAGCCAATTACCCCATTATCGATTCTCACTAAAGTGTGGGGGAGATTATCCAGGTTTTTGAATTCGAAACTGAATGGTGAATCGATATGTGCGGGAGAAATCAGCTCCATTTTCTCCAAAGCTTTAACACGGCTTTGCGCTTGTTTAGCTTTTGACGCTTTAGCCTTAAATCGAGCGACAAATTTTTGTAAATGCTGAATTTGTTTCTGTTGTTTCTCAAATCCAAATTGTTGTAACGCTAGCTTTTCTGCGCGTTGTTTTTCAAAATCTGAATAGTTGCCGTTATAGAGCGTTGCCTGTTGTTTAGCGATGTGTAGAATTTGGTCTGTAAGGCTATCAAGAAAATCACGGTCATGAGAAATGAGCAATAGCGTACCATCATAAGATTTTAAATAATCCTCCAGCCACAGTACCGCATCTAAATCCAAATGATTGGTTGGTTCATCAAGTAATAACATATCAGATCGACACATTAGTGCTCGGGCAAGATTTAAGCGCATCTGCCAGCCACCAGAAAACGTAGAAACAGCATTGTTGAACTGCTCCTGCTTAAATCCCAAACCACTTAGTAACTTGGCCGCTTTGCTCTCACTGGCGTAACCTTGTATATCATCCAGTTTTTGGTGTAATTCAGCGATATTATGATTTGAATGAGATTTTTCTGCTTCAGTTAAGCGTTGGCGTATATCAAAAAGTTCAGCGTCACCTTTAAGAACATAGTTCATCGCATCCAGTTCATTGTCTTCAATCTCTTGGCTGACGTGTGAAACTACTAGATTATCAGGGAGAAAACAGGTGCCAGCTTCAAGTTCCAGTTCATGACGTATGAGCATAAAAAGGCTCGATTTACCGGCGCCATTTGGGCCACTGATACCAACATGCTTACCGGGGTATATAGTAAAAGTAGCATGATTTATAAGCAGATTTGTTCCCCTAGCAAGGGAGGCATTTTTAAGTTCTAACACAGTGATGATCTAGGCTTTATGAATTTAAGTTAGTGGGCAGGTATTCTAATCAAATATGAGAATAACTTGGAGCGAAATTTGTTGAAATTTGCTATTGATTAGAGTTATTGCATAGCGTGGAAAAAGACTTTACTGCGCTACGATCAACTAAGTCTGACAGGCTTCTGTCAATTGGTAGATCCGATTTAATTATATTGCCAAGCTGCCGATTAAATTCAAAACATTATAAACAATAATCGTTAGAGCGAATTGTAAACAATGGCAGTTAATATGGCACCCGAATCGAGTGATTCTACTTTGGCGGACAATCTTGTTAACGAAGGAGTTGAGTGCCACAAAAAAGGTGAGCTGGAAAAAGCGGCTGCCTGCTATCAAAAAGCTTTGGTTGCGAATGCTGAAAATGCTGATGCAATGCATTTGATGGGGATGTTGCTGCATCAATGTGGCCAAATTGAACAAGCTATCAAATTGATTGAAGCAGCGATTGATAGTAATCCTCTGGCTGCTGTTTACCATAACAACCTGGCAACCCTGCTTTTTGAGCAATCAAACTATGCGGGGGCAAGTGAATCCCTTCTCAGCGCATTGCAACTGAAACCAGATTATACTGAAGCGAAATTTAACCTGGCGAATTCTTATCGCTTAATGGGTGAATTAGGTTTGGCAGAAACTTTTTATATCAGAACATTGACTCAGTGTCCCAGCCTTGTTTCAGCAATCGGGGATCTTGCCAGTATCTATTTAACACAAGAACGATTTGATGATGCCATTACATTACTTAAAGACTCTTTGACTAATTTAACCGCTGATAACCACAAAAATGTTCAAGAGATGCTGGTCGAAGCGTATGTGACGAAGGCAGATAAAGCATGTGCTACTGAACAAAAGTTCAATGATTTGCATAATGCGCTAGTAATCAATGGCGAAAGTGAATTAGCTTTGTTCGCACTTGCAGAGTGTTTAACTAGCACGGGCAACTACTCGGAAGCGGAGCTAGCTTATAGAAAAGTGCTAGAGAAAAATAATAAAGATGCACAAGTCTATTTTAATTTGGGAGTCGTATTGAAGAAACAAGGGGATTATCCAAGTGCGGTCGAAGCATTTAATCAAGCACTAGAAATAGATTCTTCATTTATCGATGCTGCGTATAACCTGGGAAATGTATATAAGGATGATGAGCGTCTAGAGGATTCAATGAAAGCGTATTTGTTAGCTTTAAAAATGAATCCCTATCACTACGGTAGTCTTGTAAATACTGGTGTTGTATGCGGTTGGCTTGGTAGGTTTGAAGAGTCTTTACAGTTTTTCAAACAAGCAGAGCAGTGTGAAGAAAGTAATTATGTGTTACTAAATAATCTGGGTATGGTGTTGCAAAACTTAAACAGGGTAGAGCAAGCGAACCAATATTATGAACAAGCCTTAATTGCCAATCCTAAGTCAAGTGAAGTGCGTTGGAATTACTCCCTTTCTCTACTCTTATCAGGAGAATTTAAAAAAGGCTGGCAGTATTATGAGAGTCGATGGGAATTGCCTGGAAATTCAAATATAGGAAAAAGAAACTATCCACAGCCGCAGTGGAATGGAGAATGGTTAGAAGATAAAACTATCCTGGTTTTTGCTGAGCAAGGGTTTGGTGATACCCTGCAGTTTTGTCGTTTGTTGCCTGAATTAATAAAAAGAGGTGCTAATGTTATATTTGAATGCCCAAGAACTTTAGCTAAACTGATGAGCGCTCTGCATAACGATATTGTCGTAGTTACGCCTGGCGACTCTTTGCCTGAGTGTGATTTTGTTAGTCCACTCATGAGTTTGACGGTTGGGCTAAAAACAGATGAAACAAATATTCTTTCTAACATGCCTTATTTAAAAACGTTTCGAAATGATGGTGCCAAATGGGATAGATACCTTGACCATAGTGAACGTTTGAATGTAGGAATTGTTTGGGCTGGAAATCCAAGAAATAATAGTTTAATTAATAATGTGGTTGATCAGCGCCGGAGTTGCGATCCTTCCTATTTTTCAGAGTTATTTAAAATTGAAAGAATCAATTTTATTAATCTACAAAAAGAGTTTACGTCAACGGAATTTGAAGGTGGATATGATATAGAAAATCCCATGCTACAATGTAAAGATTTCTATGATACGGCGTCTCTCATCCAACAGCTCGATTTAGTTATTGCTGTTGATACCGCCGTTGCTCATGTGGCGGGAGCATTGAACAAGCCTGTGTGGTTATTATCAAGATTTGATGGATGTTGGCGTTGGTTGTTAAATCGAGATGATAGTCCTTGGTATCCAAGTATGAAATTGTTTAGGCAAACAAGTCCCGGTGATTGGGAAGGAGTTTTTAAACGAGTTAAGGCAGAGCTTAAGGATCGTGTAAATGGTAAAAAAATAATTCACTAAAAAGTGTTTTATTCGCAAGTACTATTATATATAAATTATGGGTGGAGTAAGAATTTAAAATTTGATATATGTATGCTTATTGTTGTGAAATTATTGCTGATCTCATTTTGGAAATGATTGCGTGTTTTCCATTTAAGCGGGTAAGTTTGGAGATCGTACTCCATTCTCTTTTTTGAAGTATTTTAACTATCAATAAATCCAGATCTGATGAGTGTAGTAGAATATCATTCTGAAAATTGCTAAACAGATATTTAGTAAATTTTGTTAGTGCAACTACACTATCTTCATAGCTCCGGTTTTCATTTGCAAAGCCGTGCAAACAAGCCCATTCATAGTCATTGATCTGGTTTTTATCGAATGCAATGAAATTGTATATAAGAGATCTTACGATTTGCGGATCTAGTTGACTTAATTCATCGGTTAGAAGATGGTAGAATGAGTCAGTAAAAATATTTTCTGATTTTATAGAAATTATTTTTGCTTCATTGTTTAATGATCTTAACATCATCAATGCATGGCAGTTGCTGCTTGCTTGCTTTTTAAGGCCAATGCGAAAGCAATTGAATGCTAGTTTTTTCCAAAAGCAGATGAGTTCTGTTGTTGCGCCAAAGGTGGTTCCCAAGTAATCGATTTCCCCTTGTATTGCTTGATCGGCGATGGTATTGATAAGTTGCGTAGCTATTCCTTGGCGGCGTAAAAAAGGATGTGTCGCGATCCGTACTATGCGTAAACAACTTAACGGAGCGGTATCTTTTAAGCCTGAGTGGTATATCAAAGTTTGAGGAATTAAGTGTCCTTTAGGGCGTCGATTTCCTGAATAGATCTCTTCCGCCAACTCTTTATCCAAACTGCCTTCTCTTAAACAGAAAGCTGTAGCCACGACTTTTTCGTTATAACTACTAATGTAGATATTGCTATCAGGGTTGGTTAATATTTGCATTAAATCTGAAGGTTTTGTGCGATAGTGTGCGACGGTGAGTAGAGCGAATATTTCGTTCAACAAAGGTTCGTTATTGATGAGTTCAGGTGAGGAGACAAGTGTAGTCTTGCAATCATTGAGATTAAAATCTTCAGCGTATTGGATTTCCTTTATTTCAGCGTTAAGTAGGAATGTTGAATTGATAAATGCTTCGAGTGGGTCGTTTTTCGCCCAACGAATTGGTTGCGTTAATTTGAATGTTTCCCAATGAGGAGTGATAAGGTCGAGCTGCTTGAAAAAACGTAGTTCAAACCCACGTCCTGATCCTTCGTAGCCGTGTAATGTGGTAGCAAAAACAAGTCGTGAGTAGTTTTTAAGTAGTTTATCTAATAGTGGTGATGGTATGGCTGCTGCTTCGTCTATGAGTAGTAGATCAGTTTTTGGTAGTGTTTCTATCAACTCATCAGGTGCGATGAATTTTATCGAAGATTTGTTTATGGATAATGATTTACCTTTTTGTTGGTAATTAGGTGCTTCTAGCTTAATATGTTTGAATGTCACTGCAGTGCTGGCATAGGATGGTGCAGTAATAATGATATTTGAAAGTTTTGTTTTTATCAGTTCTGCTGATGCAATGCCGAGAGCTGCAGATTTCCCTCTACCTCTGTCTGCCAGTAAAACAAGGGGCCTATTCCTGTGGCCAGTGACTACATGTTTGATTTTCTCTATAGCCACCATTTGTTGGCTATAGTCAGAGCCTTCTTCCGCTAGTTTACTATTTTCAATATCTGCTAAGCGCATCTTCTGGTCAGAAACTGTGTAAAAGTTAGGATTGGATATTAGTTTTTTTGTGAAACGATCTATGAATAGGTTGTTCAGCTTACTTTGAGTTAATTCGTCAGGAATAGAAATAATAAGTACTCCTGATCCCTTTATAGTTCCTGTGCTAGCAGCAAGCAAATTTGCATCGAAGTCCTCAGTAACTTGGAAAATAAAAATTTGAAACTCTTTGCCGATAATTTGATTTGGATTCGATTTGTAGAAGTTTGTTAGTTGAGTTTCTTTGACGGTTATTGTTGCGATATTATTGTGGTCTAAGCCATCAATAAAGTTGGCGATGTAATTATTATTCCACTCATTTTTTCCATTGAGAATCAGAACCTGGCGGTGATTGCTTATCTTTGCTTGCGCGAGGAGTTTTCCGCGCTGTTCTATGATAGTTTCTTTAAAGGAGTATATTGTCATAGGAAATTTATTAAGCCAGTATTTGCCAAATTAATTGTTAGGCTTGTATTATCTCAATATTCTCAAGCACCATTTCAGTGCCGGAAACTAGGGTAAGCTGGCTTGAATGGCAGAATTTGCAATATAAATCGCTTCCTGTGCCAGTAGTAATTTTTTGACACTCATTACAGGAATATTTTACGGCATCTCGCTTAATAATAAGCTCGGCATTTTCTGCAATGGTGCCTTTTGATGCAAGAGGAAATAGTTCAGCCAGCTCATCAATGTCGACTCTAGCGAGTTCACCAATGAGTACAGTAATGCTTTTGATGTTACATTCTGCATAGTTACTAATGGTGTTTTCAATTTGCTGAATAAGTGACTTGCAGGTAGATAATTCGTGCATTTTACTCGCTCAATCCATTCATCTGATCAAATAATTACCAACTATTCATGGCATTTTCTTTATATACTTGCATGAGCTCATAAAAAGTTATGTTGCCATCGATCGAGATTATTTTCATTGGAATACTAAGACTCATTGATTTCGATTTATTATTTATCTGGTGTGGAATTAGGAATACAATACTCTCAGGGTGACACTAAAACAAGGTTTTAGATGAATCATAAAGTGTTGGAAAAAAAGGATTTCGAAAGTCTTTTAAATGCATTACATTTAGAAGGCTATAGTGTTATAGGGCCACAGATTTCTGATGGCGCGATTATCTATCAGGCGCTGGATAATTCAACACAGTTACCTATCGGATTTACCGATCGCCAACAACCTGGCAGCTACTCCCTCAATAAATCGCAGCATAATAATTGGTTTGCATGGGCTAATGGGCCTCAAGCGCTTAAGCCTCTTCTATTTAAGCCAGAAGAATCGTTGTGGACTGCCTTCCTTGCTAAGGACAATGACAAAACCATTAGCTTTAAGGCAGGGTTGCCTAATGTTAAACCAACCGCTGTATTGGGAGTGCGAGCTTGTGATTTAGCCGCATTAGACTTGCAAGACAAACACTTTTTGCAAAAAGAGTATGTTGACCCTTATTATCAGAAAAGACGTGAATCACTATTTTTAATTGCTGTTAATTGCTCTCATCCATCGGAGAACTGTTTTTGTGTATCAACAGGCGATGGCCCTTTTGTTCGACAATCATACGATATTGTGCTGACAGAAATTGATGATCTTTTCCTTATATTAAGTGGTTCAGAAAAAGGTGATCAAGTTTGTGCTCAGCTAGATCTTAAAGATGCTTCAGATCGTCATCTCCAGTCATCGTCCAAGCAAGAGCAGAAAGCCATTAGTTCACAAAAGAAGATGTTGCCTGTCGGTGATATAGCTTCGAAACTGAAAAATAAAACAAATCACTCTCAGTGGGATGTGATTGCTGAAACATGTCTTTCTTGTGGAAATTGTACGTCGGTTTGTCCAAGTTGTTTTTGCCATTCAGAAAAAGATAAACAAGCGCTGGATGGTAAAAGTAGTGAACATATTCGATTGTGGGATAGTTGTTTCAGTCAGGAACACGGTCATATCCACGGCGCTTTAATTCGCACAGAAACGAGCAAACAATACAGGCAGTGGTTAACACATAAAT
>CALZJE010000066.1 GCA_945787715.1 uncultured Ectothiorhodospiraceae bacterium
TAGCGAGACTGGAATATTCATAAAATTATAAGTAGATGCACTATAAAAATCCAGATTGGGGAAGAGTTTCTTTTGATCCCACATCTGTTTTTCGATAGCTTCAGAAACCGGATAATATAACTTGTCACCTACTTCAACAGCCAACTTACGTGACCACGATTTTATGATGGCATTTCGAGGATCGGCTTCGCTGTAAACACGATGACCAAAGCCCATGATTTTCTCTTTTCGAGCCAACATAGCACCCAGCTTCTCTTCCACTTCATCGAGCGATTCAAACTTTTTAATCAACTCCATAGCTGCTTCGTTAGCACCACCATGCAGAGGACCTCGCAGCGTTCCTATCGCTGCGGTAATAGCAGAATATATATCGGTAAGTGTAGAAGCTGCCACACGGGCTGAAAAAGTAGAGGCATTAAATTCATGCTCGGCATAGAGAATGAAAGAAACATCCATCGCTTCTATTTCATGTGACTTTGGTTTTTCTCCTTTTAACAGCGTGAGAAAATGAGCAGCGATTGAATCTTCATCTGTATGAGTCTCTATCTGTTTTTTATTATGACTGTAGTGATACCAGTAGAGCAAAACACCGGGATATATTGCCAACAAGCGATCTGTAATGTCTCGCTGTTGCTCAAAAGAGTTCTCAGACTCCAGATTACCCAAAACCGATGTTGCTGTGCGCATTACATCCATCGGATGTGCGGTAACAGGTATTAGCTCAAGTACACGTTTTAAAACATCAGGTAAATATCGCAATGAAACTAATTTTCTCTTATAATTATTCAGCATTTTTTGATCAGGTAATTCTCCATACAAAAGTAAATAGGCGACTTCCTCAAAACACGCTTTATTTGCCAAATCTTCAATAGTATATCCACGGTAACTTAGTCCTTTACCTGATTGACCCACAGTACTGATTGCTGTGGTTCCTGCAATAACATCTGAAAGACCTGCCCCTTTTGAGTTGCTCATGGCTTGCCTCCTTTTTCCGTTAATATTTTATCAAATTCCTTCTCATGCTTTTCATTCATCCACAATCGTTTTCTGTGTACCCTGCTGACGAACAGTTTCATAAACTCTTAACGCAGTTGCACTCATGGCTCGGAATGCAGTAAGCGGATAAAGCACCATGGCAATGTCAACACTTTTTAATTCATCAACCGTAAACAATGGCGTTTTACCGAACTCGGTAATATTTGCGAGCACCGGCACATCTAACTCATCTGTTAATAATTTGTATTCATCCAGCGTCGCATAAGCTTCAGCAAATATCATATGCGCACCGGCTTCAATATATGCCTTGCATCGATCAATTGAAGCATGAAGTCCTTCAACTGCATGGGAATCAGTTCTCGCCATAATGACAAAGTCTGGATTTAAATCACAACCACAAACCGCACTGCAAATCCTTTCCTGCATATCTTCTATTGAAACGAGATTTTTACCCGGCCTGTGCCCACATCGCTTAAAATCAACTTGATCTTCGATATGAATTGCAGATGCACCTGCAATAGATAGTTGGCGAATGGAGTGTTCAGGATCATTCCAACCTGTGTCTGCATCAACAAGTAAAGGTAAACTACTTGCATTTGCAATTCGTCGTAGATCTTCCGAAACATTTTCGAGTGTTGTCACTCCAAGATCAGGCAATCCAAATGAAGCGTTAGCAACACCTGCACCGGAGAGGTAAATCGATTGAAAACCTGCTTTTTCAGCAAGCAGTGCGGTATAAGCGTTGATGGTTCCGGCAATCTGCAAAGGCGATGTGGCATTTGCAAGTTTTTTAAAATTCCTGGATCTTTGTTGATAATTGCTGATATCCACGCTTTACTCACTTTCCAATTCGATTAAATCACGAAAATAATCCAGTGCTTCAGGGTTAGCCATAGCATCGGTGTTTATTACCGCTCGATGGTGGATAACATTCCTTACCGCTAGTTCGACGATTTTTCCGCTGATTGTTCTAGGAATATCTTTCACCGCAATAATTTTGGCGGGTACATGTCTGGGTGTCGTATTTGAACGAATAACGTGTCGTATCTCATTCTCAAGTGAATTATTTAACGTTATATCTTCACGCAATTTTACAAACAGAATAATTCTAACATCTTCTTTCCACTCTTGAGCTATGGCGATGCTTTCCAATATCTCAGTAAGTTTTTCTACTTGCCGGTAAATTTCTGCAGTACCAATGCGAACACCGCCAGGATTAAGCACGGCATCTGAACGACCGTAGATAATCAATCCACCATGTGCGGTAAATTGACCATAATCTCCATGTGCCCAAACATTTTTAAAACGTTCAAAATAAGCCGCAAGATATTTATTTTTATTTTCATCATGCCAAAAATAGATTGGCATTGAGGGGAATACATTTTTGCAGACCAATTCACCCTTTTCATTGCTTAGCTCGGTGCCAGCTTCATCGTATATAGCAATATCCATCCCAAGCCCGGCACACTGCAATTCACCTTTATAAACTGGCAAGAGGGGCGAACCTAATGCAAAACATGAAATAATATCGGTGCCACCCGAAATCGAGCTCAGCTGTAAATCAGATTTTATATCATGGTAAACATAATCAAATGATTCGGGTGCGAGTGGTGATCCAGTCGATAAAATTGCTTTTAAAGAAACAAGATTATGAGTGTGGCGAGGTATTGCTCCACTTTTTTCCAACGCAGAAATATACTTTGCACTGGTACCAAACACGTTAATCTGCTCGTCATCAATCAAATCGAGCATTGCATTTTGGTCAGGATATAAAGGAGAGCCATCATAGAGAACGAGTGTTGCCCCGACAGCAAGGCCACTCACCATCCAGTTCCACATCATCCATCCACAGGTGGTGTAGTAAAAAAGTTTATCATCTGCTTGCAGGTCAGTATGCAAACTCAACTCTTTTAAATGTTGCAATAACGTCCCTCCAGCTCCATGTACTATACATTTCGGCACACCTGTTGTTCCTGAGGAGTACATAATGTAAAGAGGATGATCAAAGGGAAGTTGTTTAAATTCAATGAGAATGTTAGATCTTCTTTTGATCAGCTCGGGATAAAGAACACCATTTTGAAGACTATCAATAGCAGGATTTTCTTTAACATAGGGTACAACAATCACAGAACAGATCGACTTAATGGATTGCTCTAAGGATTGAACCGTACCTAAACTATCGATGACCTTACCTTTAAAATAGTATCCATCGGCAGTGAAAATTACTTTTGGTTTAATTTGTCCAAAACGATCCATGACACCTTGAAAGCCAAAATCTGGTGAGCAGGATGACCAGATAGCACCAATGCTAGTCGTTGCAAGCATGGCAATAACTGACTCAGGCATGTTGGGCATGAAGCCCACTACCCTATCGCCACTTTTAATTCCCAATGACTTTAATGCTTGTACTACAGCTGCGACGTGCTGATAAAGCTCAGCAAAACTCAAACGTCTTTTTATTTTATCTTCGCCGTGGAAAACTATCGCTGTGTTATCAGCATTTTCAGACGTGCAGTATCGCAAAAGATTCTCAGCGAAGTTGAATCGGGCACCGGTAAACCATTGTGCATCAGTTATATGCCCACTATGCGTTAAAACATCGGCATAGCTTACGGTGTGTTCTACCTCAAAGAACTCCCAAATACTCTGCCAAAAATTGACAATATTAGCAACTGACCATTGATGTAGCGCATGATAATCATTGAGAGATAGCTCGTACTGGGTGTTTACATAACCCATAAAACGCCACATATTCGTCTGACGTTTTTTATCTTCGCTGGGTCTCCACATTGGTTCCCACATTTGTTCCCCTATTGGAATCATGACATTCTCAAGGCACCGTCGAGTCGAATTGTCTCTCCATTGAGCATGGTGTTTTGAAAAATATGACAAACCATCGCAGCATACTCCTCAGGATCACCCAGCCGACTGGGAAACGGCGTAGATGCTTCTAACACTTCTACGGCATTCGGTGGCAGCGTATCGAATAACGGTGTGCGAAACAGCCCAGGAGCAATCGTCATCACGCGTACACCAATTCGTGCAAATTCACGAGCAAGCGGTAATGTCATACCGACGATTCCTGCTTTTGAAGCCGAATAAGCTGCCTGACCAATTACTCCATCAAATGCTGCGATGGAGGCAGTGTTAATAATGACACCACGTTGTTGATCAGCATCGACCTCATTATTCTGCATAACATTTGCTGCAGCCCGCGCTACACTGAAACAGCCGTTCAAATTAATGGTAGTAACTTTGGCGAAATCTTCTGTAGACATCAACCTGTCACGGCCAAGCACTCGTGCACTGGGTGCAATGCCCGCACAATTTACCGCCAGATTAATTGAGCCAAATTCATTTACCGCTTTCTCTATCGCGCTATCCACGCTGGATTCGTTACTAACATCAGTCTGAATAAATAACGCGGAGGAACCCAAAACACGTTCGGATTCTTTTCCCTGTGACTGATTAATATCCAATAACGCAACCTTGCCCCCTGCCTCGACAATTGCCGTAGCAGTTGCCAAACCAAGCCCTGATGCTCCGCCTGTTACAACAGCGCAAATTTCATCAAGATTTCTCATAATTTTCGTATCCCATGGGTAGTCCAGCGGCACTGACTTTACTATTATTTGTGCGACTAATCTGTTTGCAAATAAATTTACCTGTGCTAATTATTTTCCCTAAATCAATCCCTGTTACATAACCTAATCCCTGTAGCAAATAAACAACATCTTCAGTTGCAACATTCCCGGTCGCGCCTTCTGCATAAGGACATCCTCCTAGGCCCGCAACCGAAGAGTCAATAATTGAAATGCCCAACTCTAGGCTTGCAAAAATATTTGCTAACGCCTGCCCGCGAGTATCATGATAATGAACAGCTAAGCTGTCCACCGGCACAACATCCATACACGCATGAATCATTTTCCGCGCCTGATTTGGCGTGCCCGCACCAATAGTGTCACCCAGAGAAATTTCAGAGCACCCCAAGTCCCATAATAGTTTTACAACATGAGATACTTTCTGTGGAGAAATGTAACCTTCATAGGGACAGCCCAATACGCAGGATACATAAGCACGTACGGCGATATTTTTTTGCTTGGCGATTTCAACAATGGGCTTAAATCTCTCGATGGATTCTTCAATCGAGCAGTTGATATTTTTTTCACAGAATTTGTTGGAAGCTGCGGTAAACACGGCAATAGAGTCAACATTACTCTGCAGCGCTGCCATCAATCCTTTTTCATTGGGAACCAATGCAGAATAGTGTACACCTGGCGTGCGTTTTATCGCAGCGAAAACGTCTACCGCATCCGCCAACTGAGGGACTCTTTTAGGATTTACAAAACTACTAACTTCAATATGGGACAGACCTGTTTTAGACAACCTGTTTATGAATTCAGTTTTAACAGATGAAGGAATAACAGTGGGTTCATTTTGCAACCCATCACGAGGACCGACTTCTACAATTTTAACATGTCGATTTGACATAAAAAGTCCTGTAGTTTATACCCCTAACGATTAAGAATTAAGCTGTGTACACGTCCACTTAATACCTAAGTCTCAAACGCTAAAGGTATGTTTCAATCAGTAGTGTTCCACTCCGGAATTCGTTTTTCAAGAAATGCGCTAATGCCTTCCTGTCCTTCCGATGAGACACGCAATCGAGCGATAATTTTCGCTGTTTTTTCCTTAACGCTTTCGTCTATATCCGAAAACGAATGAACCAACTGTTTTATTTCACAGTGCGCAACTGGACCACCGCTCAATAATCGTTTGATATTTTTTTCTATGGATTTATGCAAATCATCCTGAGAGACACAATCGTGTACTAATCCCATTCGAAAAGCATCGAATGCTGAAAACTTTTCAGCTGTTAAAAACACCCTTTTTGCCTGCCTAGCTCCAATCGCTTCAATAATATAAGGCGATATAACAGCCGGTATAATCCCAAGTTTTACTTCGCTAAATGAAAATTGTGCTTCAATTACACTAATAGCTATATCACAGCAAGCGATTAAGCCGATTGCTCCACCGAATGCGTCGCCATTAATTTTGGCGATGGTAGGCTTTCGCATTTTATAAAGTTGAAACATGAGTTCCGCAAGTTTCAGCGAGTCTTTCAAATTGTTCGCTTCATTAAACTCAGCCATGGATTTCATCCAGGCTAAATCAGCGCCACTGGAAAATGTTTTCCCTTCACCACTCAACACAACAACACGCACACTTGAATTATCATCCAGTGCGATGAATTGACCAATCAAATCTGAAATTAATACATCATCGAATGCATTACATTTTTCTGGTCGATTAATGGTTAAGTAAGCAATACCACGTTCATCAATAGTTGTTGTATAGGATTTTTCCATAGAATCTCATTCTCATTTATGTTTTCTTCGACAATTGCTCCTGCATTGTTCTACCTACAGCCATCCATGGCTTAGTGCGACAATTGCTCCTGCATTGTTCTACCTACAGCCATCCATGGCTTAGTTACATTCGAAACACGCCAAACTCGGTTTCTCTCCTTGGCGCATTCGCCGCTGCCTCCAATCCACGTCCCAGCACTTTTCTGGTATCAACCGGATCTATAATCCCATCATCCCAAAGCCTGGCACTGGCATAATAAGGATCACTTTGCTCATTAAATTGATCCAGTATTTGTTGTTCAAATAAGTTTTTCTCTTCGTCATCCCAGGTTTGGCCACGAGCCTCTAATCCCTCTTCACGTACAGTGCTTAAAACCGAGGTAGCCATTTCTCCACCCATGACGGAGATACGCGCATTCGGCCACATCCATAATTGTCGAGGATCATACGCTCTACCACACATCGCATAGTTTCCAGCACCAAAAGAACCACCAAGAATGACAGTAAATTTGGGAACATTCGCACAAGAGACAGCAGTGACCATCTTCGCCCCATTCTTTGCAATACCAGCTTGCTCAAATTTTTTACCAATCATAAATCCGGTGATATTTTGTAAAAACACAATAGGAATATTACGTTGCTCACATAGCTGAATAAAGTGCGTTCCTTTCAAGGCTGACTCAGAAAAAAGAACACCGTTATTCGCCAGAATCCCAACTGGATACCCCATGATATGAGCAAAGCCACACACCAATGTCTGCCCATAGGATGATTTGAATTCGTGAAAATCAGAGCCATCGACAACACGCGCTATGACCTCACGTACATCAAACTGAACCTTGGGATTATTAGAGACAATGCCATACAATTCTTCTTCGGGATAAAGAGGATCAACTGACTCTTTTCGTGTTAAAGAGTTAAAACGTGGGTAATTAATATGTTTTAGAATATCGCGAGCAATTCGCAGCGCATCCTTATCGTTCTCTGCCACATAATCAGCCACTCCAGAGATTCGTGAGTGCATTGTCGCCCCACCTAACTCTTCCGCATCAGAGACTTCACCAGTAGCAGCCTTAACAAGTTGCGGGCCACCCAAAAAGATAGTTCCCTGGTTTTTAACAATAATGTTTTCATCACACATGGATGGCACATAAGCACCACCAGCAACACACAAACCCATAACCACTGCAATTTGAGGAATCCCTTTTCCCGACATACGCGCTTGCATATAGAAAATACGACCAAAGTGATCTCGATCGGGAAATACTTCATCCTGCATAGGAAGAAAGGCACCACCGGAGTCAACAAGATAAACACAGGGGAGATGATTCTGATCAGCAATTTCCAAAGCACGAAGATGTTTTTTTGCTGTTAAGGGATAGTATGTCCCTCCTTTTACTGTAGCGTCATTGGCGACAATAAGAACATCCTGGCCATGAACTTTTCCAATACCTGTAATAACACCGGCACTAGGAACTTCGTTGTTATACAAGCCTAAAGCGGCGAGATGTGAAAACTCCAAAAATTCTGTTTTTGGATCGATCAGATGTGTTACACGCTGTCTTGGAAGAAGTTTACCTCGCGTTGTGTGCTTTTCTCTTGCTCGTTCGGAGCCGCCGGCAGATGAAAGATCAATCTTACTATGCAGATCTTGCACTAGCCCCACCATATAAAGATGATTCTCACGATAATTTTCTGCAGTTGAATCAATTTGAGACTTGATGACAGCCATACTTTATGTGTCCTTTGGCTAGTTTTGACAACTATTACTTCATGTACTTCATGTACTTCATGTAACAACTACACCACTTCTACTGCAATTGCTGTAGCTTCACCACCTCCGATACATAACGAGGCAACCCCTTTTTTCAAACCTTGCTCATGTAACGCATGTATTAACGTCACAATTATTCTTGCACCACTCGCGCCAATTGGGTGTCCCAACGCACAAGCTCCACCATTGATGTTGACTTTTTGTGCATCCAATGCCAGTTCTTTGATCGCAGCCAGTGTCACAACGGCAAACGCTTCATTAATTTCAAATAGATCAACATCACCGATAGACCATTGGGCTTTTTTCAACACATTCTTAATCGCATCAACTGGCGCTGTGGTGAAATCTTCAGGTGCTTGTGCATGGTTAGTATGCGCGACTATTTTAACCAGTGGAGTATGATTTTGGCGCTTTGCTTCGCTTGCTTTCATTAACAACAAGGCTGCCGCACCATCAGAGATCGAGGAGGAGTTGGCAGCAGTCACGGTCCCATTCTCTTTACGGAATGCCGGTCTTAACTGAGAAATTTTTTCAATTTTACATTTGAAAGGTTGCTCATCATCACTCACCAGCTGTTCACCGGTGCGCATTTTCAATAAAACAGGGATAATCTCTTTTTCGAATTTTTTTGAGTTCACCGCATTCATGGAACGATTAACCGATTCCACAGCAAAAGCATCCTGTTCTTCACGACTAAATGAATACTTATCAGCACAACGTTCCGCAAACGTGCCCATCAATTCATTATCTGTGGCGTTTTCCAATCCATCGAAAAACATATGATCTACAACCTGATGATGCCCCAAACGAAATCCTTCTCTCGCTTTGGGCAGCAGATAAGGCGCATTAGTCATAGATTCCATACCACCTGCAATCGCCACATTTATTGAACCAGCTTTTATCAAGTCATGAGCAAGCATTACCGCCTTCATTCCTGAGCCGCACACTTTATTAACCGTATTACAACCAGTAGCAAGAGCCAATCCTGCTTTTAAAGCTGCTTGCCTTGCTGGCGCTTGGCCAAGACCTGCGGGCAAAACACATCCCACGAAGACTTCGTCTACACAGGAGACATCAAGTGAAGTCTCATCCACCAGTGCTTTTATCGCGATAGCACCGAGGTCGGTTGCGGTTATTGACGAAAACGCGCCTTGAAATGATCCTAGCGGTGTTCGTTTTGCTGCAACAATGACAATTTCTTCGTCCATAATACCTTGTCCTGATTAACAACTATTTCTCTATGTAGCCCGGATTCAGCTTGCGGAATCCGGGAACAATTTAAGTACCACCCCGGGTTTCATGGCATTCCATCGGTTTTGTCTCCTGAGTCGCTCTACCGCCTGTGTCCATGCAGTCGTGCCGCCAACGGCCTTAAAAATTCTTATCGTCCGATCAGCGATTCAATTATTTCTTCGCTGGCTTCGTCAAATCACGCGCAATAATCATCTTACGAATTTCATTGGTACCACCACCGATTTCATAAATTTTTGAATCACGTAATAATCGCCCAGGAATCTCTTCATTCATATAACCCCGGCCACCCATGAGTTGAATCGCATCCAGTGCTACTGAAGTCGAACATTCTGATGAAAAAAAGCAAGCGGCGGCAGCATCACGATTGCGATTTTTATGTTCGGTGAAATTTTCACCCAAACGATAAACCATGCCACGCGACGCTTCTAGTTTGGTATACATTTCTGCAATTTTTGCCTGTACCATCTGAAAATTTGCAATTGCCTGGCCAAACTGTACGCGTTCCTGCACATAAGGAATTACTGTATCCATTGCCGCTTGCATAATACCCAATGGACCCGCGCAGAGAATCAAACGCTCTGAATCGAGACCATTCATTAGCAATGCGACACCTTTATTCACTTCACCAAGCACATTCTCCTCAGGAATTTCGCAGTCCTTGAAATAAAGTTCACAATTTCCTGCGCCACGCATACCGAGCTTGTCTTTTTTAATGCCTTGAGTAAACCCAGCCATACCCTTTTCAACAAGAAATGCAGTAATGCTTTTTGATCCCGCTTCTTTACCGGCAGTACGCATATAAACAATAAAAGTTTCCGCGTAAGGGCCATTAGTAATCCAACGTTTAGTACCATTGGCCACCCAAACATTACCTTTCTTCTCCGCATGGCACTCCATGGATCCAACAACATCTGAACCTGCATTTGGTTCAGACATAGCAAGCGCGCCTACATGTTCACCTGAAATCAGTTTGGGTAAATATTTTTGACGCTGCGCTTCTGTTCCGCTTTTATACAGATTATCCACACAGATATTCGAATGCGCAGCATAAGCAAAGCCGGCAGAACCTGAAGCGCGGGAGAACTCTTCAACCACGATAACATGATGCATATAGGATAAAGCTTCACCGCCATACTCTTTGGGAATAGTAATCCCCATCAAATTTGCATCACCTATTTTGGTCCACATATCTGATGGAAATTCATCATCTTTATCAATCTGTGCTGCATAAGGAGCCAATTCAGCTGTAGCAAATTCTCTTGCTTTATCTCTAAATTTTTCCAGTTCCTTGTTCATACTATTCACCTCATTAATCCACGTAACTACTCAGCCTATTCATCCCTAACTAGCCGGTCTAAACACTTCTGGTGCTTCTTCCGGTTTATCACTTCGAAAAACAAGTAGTGTGACAACTTCTGCATGAGCAGTTTTCTCACCATCTACAAATACGTCACACTCTACTGTATATTTTTTATCGTACTTTATTTTGACAACTTTTGCTTCAAGTCGAATGGTACTCTCTACCGACGAAGGTTTTAGGTAAGTTATATTCAATGAACCCGTGGCAAAAGTGTAATGCGGCTCCGTGCCAAGCTCACGCCCCTCATTTTTTAGCGCCACCGCAATCGACGTTGCAATGCAATGGCAATCAACAATGGTTGCAATCACACCACCACAGGTTAAACCGGCCCAGCCTTCATGAATTTTTTCAGGCTGCCATTCACAAACCGATAGTTCTCCATCCCAATAACTACGAATATGAAACCCTTTGTCATTGGAAGGACCACAACCAAAACAGTTTTTAGCCGCCATGTAATCCTGAAAAAATTTTTTCTCTTCCATAAAGCTATTTAACCCTTAGGAATTCAAACGCTGTGAGTTAAGCCCTGTCCAAAAGGCCGAAACACCTTTTAGCATCTCTTTACCATCTTTTATAAATTTATCTTCATCAATTTCACGTTCAAAATAGAGTTCTTCTAACTCTTCTTGCGTGTGCGCTGCATGTTGTGCTTCAATTTTTGCGTGCCAGGTAAAAAACGCCAGGGTTAAATCTGAATTACTATTTTTATTATAGCGGGTAAAACCGGTTACTAACTCATCCCAAAATCCTGCAGCTGCCCAGTTTTCAACCGCATAACTTGATGCCTGGGATTCCATATAATCTTCACTGCCATAAAGCCGGGATAACTCATCGCAGAAAAACAGAGTGGAATCTGTTCCATGGCTTCGTTTACCAAGATCATTAAAGCTGAGACCAATCTGTTCACCCATGCGAAGTAGCCACTCAAAGTGAGCAGCACGAAAATGGAATATCCCACCTTCTACAGAACCTTCAGCTGAAACAAGTTCCGCATCAATGCCCGAATCACTATTAATTTTTTTCTCTTTGCTGTCAGGCTTTTTAAATATAACTCCAATCTCGTTCGCCAAAATTTCTTTGGAAGCGCGCATACCCTCTAACGTATCTGCGTTTATGGTTTTCTTTAATTGAGCAATTAAAAACAGGTTTGAAAACACTGAAAATTGCACAACAAATTCCTGAACATTCTTCTTGCTCAAATCTCCTTTTTCAAACCATTGTGTATATTCGTTGTTAGTTATAATCGGGTGTTTTAATAATTCGTTATTAATACGAGCCTGAAAATCAAGAAATCGTTTTGCTCGTTCCACCGAGTAACCCGGTTTTTTTTCCATTATGGATTTGAGAGAAGGTGCCGTTAAGCCTTCAATATGTTGCGTGACTGCAAAGTCTTCCATAGGTTTTGTGTTGCCCATGATTAGCCTCCTAATGGTTTATGTCACAATCTGCTTGCTGTTCGGGTGAAGCAATGACAAATTCTGGTTGCTCCATACATTGTTGATAAATACGATTGATTCTGGGGTAACTGTTCATGTC
Organism: uncultured Ectothiorhodospiraceae bacterium; assembly: GCA_945787715.1. Taxonomy (GTDB): domain Bacteria; phylum Pseudomonadota; class Gammaproteobacteria; order S012-40; family S012-40; genus CALZJE01. The sequence goes on from CALZJE010000066.1 coordinate 12,290, forward strand.
ACAAGTAAAGCGTTTTGCGTTATAGACTTGAGGAATCAAACATAAATCTGCCAGGGATACTCGATTGCCGAAGCAATAATTTGGCGAGTCAATCTTTTTCAATTGTCTTTCAAACGCGGTAAAACCTTCTATCACCCAATGTTGTATCCAATTTTTTTGATTATTTTCATCGACACTTAGCGTTTTATCTAAATACTGAAGCACACGTAAATTATTAAGCGGATGAATATCACATATTATGGATAGTGCAAGCGCTCGGACTTGTGCTCTCGCATCCAACTCTTCAGGCAACAAAGATGGCTGTGGATATTTCTCTTCAAGATATTCGATAATTGCCAACGATTGTGTAATAACTTGATCACTATCCGCTAAACTGGGAATAAGCTTTTGTGGATTGATCTGCTCATATTCAGCTGACTTCTCTTGCCCGCCATCTTTCAATAAATGAATATATTTTGACTCATAAGCCAAACCTTTGAAGTTCAGTGCAATACGAACTCTAAAAGCAGCTGAACTTCTAAAGTAGGTGTATAAAGTTAACGCTTGCATACGCTCACTCGCTGATCAATAGCGCCAAAAATTGACTGCCCTGAGTCATTTTTCATCTCGATATGAATTGTGTCACCAAAACGCATGAACGGTGTTTGAGCCTCACCTTCATCGATAATTTCCAAGACACGTTTTTCTGCCAGACATGAACAGCCTGTATTGCGGTCCTGATTTGATACGGTTCCAGAGCCAATAATGGTTCCTGCAGTGAGTGGACGTGTTTTAGCTGCATGTGCAATCAATTCCGCAAAACTGAACTGCATATCTATGCCAGCATTGGGCTCTCCAAATTTTTCACTGTTATAGTGGCTAATCAAAGGCAGATGAACCTTACAGTTTTTCCAGGCCTCACCCAATTCCTCAGGTGTTACGGCCACCGGAGAAAAAGTAGTTGGTGGTTTGCCATGCAGAAAACCAAACCCTTTTGAAAGTTCACTCGGAATTAAATTTCGTAATGAAACATCATTAACAATCATCAAAAATAGAATCGCTTTTTCAGCATCCTTAACATTCACACCTTGTGCCACATCACCAATTATCACTGCAACTTCAGATTCGAAATCAATACCATCCGCTTCACTATTAGCCTCAATATTATCTCTGGGACCCAAAAAAATATCGGATCCACCTTGATACATTAATGGGTCAGTCAAAAAGCTAGGCGGCATTTCTACACCTCTCGCTTTACGCACTCTCTCTACATGGCTCAGATAAGCGCTGCCATCTAACCACTGATAGGCCCGCGGTAAAGGTGATGCCAGCGTAGATACATCCAAGGGATTACCTTGGTTATTGTCTCTATTCAATTCGTCATACATTAGCTGTAGACGAGGCTCATAGGCTTCCCAGTTCTCCAGTGCCTGCTGCATGGTGGGAACAATAGATTCAGCAGATCGATAACGTGCCAGTGAGCGATCAACTACGATTAGCACACCGTCACGCTCCGTGTTTTTTAAATTAGCGCTTCTTAAACTTGCGAGTTTCATTGGCCACCTCCCCATGAATTCACATAGTCTTTCCACTCCACTCGTTCAGCTGCAGAGCCAACATGTAATGTATCGCGTGTATCGATCATTACTGCAACTTCATCTGTCTCTTTACGGGCAGCCTTATGTCCTATCTCCAACGCTTTGGGATGTGGCCCGTGGGTTAATCCACAAGGATGCAGGGTCATCATTCCCGGGTGTATATTGTCGCGCGAAAAAAACTGCCCCTTGTGATAAAAGATGACCTCATCATAATCATCGTTGTTATGGAAAAAAGGAACTTTCAGCGCACCGGGATCAGTTTCAATCGGACGTGGACAAAACGTGCAAACAACAAATCGATCGGTTAAAAATGTGCTGTGAACCGATGGTGCGATATGATACCGATGACTCATTACCGGACGGATATCCCGCCAGTTAATTCTCACGACGCACAGGTCCCCATGCCAACCAATTGCATCCAGTGGATTGAACGGATAAGTCATGGTTGAAATTTGTTGATCCCGCTTCACCAATACCTGCTGTGGATCTTCGTTGTGTTGAGCTAAAAACATTTCATCGATAGCGGGGGTGTCGAGCATTGCCTGGTCAAAAATGGCATGATGACCAAGCATTCCCTTTTCAGGCAGGCCATAACTTAAACCCGTTGCTTCTATCATCAACACATTGATGATTTCATTATGCTCCAATCGCCACATTGTACCGCGTGGCATGAGAATATAATCACCCTCATTAATACTTAAATGCCCAAAGTCACAAAATAACTCAGCACTGCCTTTATGGATAAAAAGTAACTCATCACCGTCGGCATTTCTTACCAGATGATCCATCGAACAACTGCTTTGCCAGATACGAACTTTTATTGCCGCGTTATGCAACAGGATTTCTGATTGCCAGGGATTAGTAACGGTTTTATCCAATGTATTAGAATCAAACGCCCGTGGCTTTAGCGGACCTTCGATAGTAGACCAGCCAGTAGGAGGATGTTTGTGATGAAATTGCGCAGAAGGACCGTTAAATCCTTCTTTACTCATTTCACGCTCGAAAGTATTGGGCGGCAGATCGCAATGGGCCTGTCGCGAAGCTTCGCCTTTTACCTTCGGAAATGAGATCCATCGTTTAACTCGCGCAGGCATGATTACAACACTCCCCTACGTTGTTGATCCAATTCAATTGATTCAAACAGTGCTTGAAAATTTCCCTCACCAAAGCCTTCATTGCCTTTGCGTTGAATAATCTCGAAAAATATAGGCCCAATGACTGTTTCAGTAAAAATCTGTAGCAATAATCCCTGGCCACTTTGTAATTCACCATCAATAAGAATTCGATTTTCCATTAATCGCGCTAAATCTTCATTATGATTAGGGATGCGCTCATCTATTGCGTCATAGTAAGTGTCAGGTACATCCAGTAATTTAATATGATTGCTTTTCAACTGTTCAACAGATTTGTAAATATCATTAGTTCCCAAAGCAATATGTTGAATTCCCTCACCATGATAGGCATTCAGATATTCCTGAATTTGCGATTTATCATCTGATGATTCATTGATGGGAATGCGAATTTTTCCACAGGGGCTTGTCATCGCGCGTGAGACAAGCCCTGTTGATTTCCCTTTAATATCGAAATAACGAATCTCCTTGAAATTAAAAATTCGCTCATAAAAATCAGCCCACTCATTCATTCGACCATTGTGTACATTGTGTGTAAGATGATCGATATAAGTTAAACCCACACCTTTTGGGTTTAAATCTGCCCCTTCTATTGGTACAAAATCGATCTCATAGATGGACTTTTCATCACCATATCTATCAATCAAGTAGAGTAAGGAATCACCAATACCACGAATAGCAGGGATGTTTAACTCCATAGGACCGGCCTCTCCGATATAAGGCTTGGCATTTTTCTCTATGGCATGTTCATATGCTTTTTTGGCATCTTTAACACGTATGCCAAATGCACAAATAGATGGCCCATGCACTTTTGCGAATGCTTGTGCGAAACTATCGGGTTCATGATTAATGATAAAATTGATACCGCCCTGCCGATATAACACAGCATCTTTTGAGCGATGATGAGCGATGGGAGAAAATCCCATGGTTGTAAAAAGCTTTTCAAGAGCTCTTGTATCTTCAGCGGTATATTCAATGAACTCAAATCCATCAGTTCCCATTGGATTATTATTTTCAGTCATTGTCTTTCCTCGCTTAAGTTTCTTATCTCTATCTCAATATTAGACGATTAAAATAATACTTCGATTTCCTTCTTTTTTATAATGAGATGAAATTGACATTATTTCTCTAACTGTTTACCTGCGTATTACATGCCGGAAATAAATTTCCCTCGGTCTATCACAATCTTAGGATTAATCACTGCAGATTAAATTGCCGAGAACTATACTTACAATAATTACAATAAATACAATAAATACAATTTTACATCGTCAACGGATTTGTACCCGCTGTAAGTAGTAGACAATTTAAATTCATTTATTTCCGTTTCATAAGTAGATTACTATGGCAACGGAACATTTTTTGTATTCATTATCTGTATTGGGCTCGTACTTATTTAAGCAAGGAGCACCGCATGACAGAAATAGACAATTCTCGGTCAGACCTATTCCAGCTCAGCAAAGAGATGGATTTTGGTGATATCCATATTAAGCATGATTCAGAAACTGGATTAAATGCAATTATTGCCATTCATAACACCAACCTCGGGCCTGCACTTGGCGGCTGCCGCTTCATTCCCTATCACTCAACACAAAATGCGATTTATGATGCTATGCGCCTCGCGCAAGGCATGAGCTACAAAGCTGCCATTGCTGGGCTTGAATTAGGTGGAGGTAAATCCGTCATTGTTAAACCGGCTAAGATAAAAGATCGCCAAAAACTATTCGCCGCTTTTGGTCGCTTTGTCGAAGAATTGAATGGTCGATATATTACAGCGGTTGATAGCGGAACTAATGTCGAAGATATGAATGCTATTGCGACAACAACAAACTATGTTGCCAGCACATCAAAACAAGCCATCGCAACAGGTGATCCTTCTCCGTATACAGCATTGGGCGTACGACGTGCCATAGAAGCAGCAGCGAAAACAAAATTTAATAACGAATCGTTAGATGGTATTCATGTTGCGATTCAAGGCATGGGACATGTTGGTTACTACCTTGCCAAAGAGCTGCATGAATTAGGCGCTCGATTAAGCTTTTGCGATATAAATCCTGAAAATATATCAAAAGCGAAAAAAGCGTTTGCTGGTGTTGAATACTCAGCAGATAAAATCTTTGACGTTGAATGTGATGTTTTTGCACCGTGTGCCCTGGGTGGTGCGATCAACAAAGAAACAATTGGACGATTGAATACCGGAATCATTGTTGGTGCAGCAAATAATCAGTTGGCTACTCCAGAAATCGGCAAAGACTTACAGAAAAGAGATATATTGTATGCACCAGATTATGTGGCTAATGCTGGAGGTTTAATTCAGATTGCGATGGATAACGAAGAAAAGGCCCTAACAAAAGTTAACAACATCTACGAAACAGTACTCAACATATTTCAGGCTTCAATACGAAATAAGCAAACACCTGCAGAAACTGCTGATTCATTGGCAAAACAAATCCTTATGCAAGCTGGAACAAAGAATGCAGCTTAATAAAGATTAAACAATGGCCGGGTAACACAGTTTTGTTAGCCAGCCAGGGAAAAGGAGGTGAGTACGTGTCTACAGTTACAAACTTCGAAATTAGCTATACGCAGATTCTCAATGAAGAATCTGAGCTTTGCCAACCGCTGCCCCAATCCGTCTCAAAACTGGCAGAAGATGCAGATACTTTAATTGCAATGTACAAAGCGATGGTGCTTACCCGTACATTCGATAAAAAAGCAATCGCACTGCAGCGCACTGGTAAAATGGGAACCTACCCTTCTTCTTTAGGTCAAGAAGCCATTTCTGTTGCTGTCGGCACGGTAATGAAAACCGATGATGTATTAGTTCCCTACTATCGAGAATACGGTGCCCAGTTTATTCGAGGCGTAACCATGAAAGAAATTCTGCTCTATTGGGGTGGAGACGAACGAGGCATGGATTATCAAGGCCCTAAAAAAGATTTTCCTATTAGTGTTCCTATCGCATCACAAGCTTCACACGCTATTGGTATCTCCTATGCCATGAAATTACGAAAACAAGCCCGCGTCGCAGTCGCCTTTTTTGGCGATGGATCAACATCAAAGGGCGATTTTTACGAAGCATTAAACGCAGCGGGTGTATGGAATCTTCCTGTGGTTTTTGTTGTTAACAATAATCAATGGGCAATTTCTATTTCGCGAGAAAATCAAACCAATTGTGAAACCATTGCACAAAAAGCAATTGCGGGTGGCATACATGGTGAACAAGTGGATGGAAACGATATCATCGCATTGCATCAGGTGATGGAAAATGCCATTGAGCGGGCACGAATTGGTAAAGGCCCATCGGTGGTCGAAGCAATCTCCTATCGTTTGTGTGATCACACCACTGCTGACGATGCCACACGCTATCGCGATGAGGAAGAAGTGAAAGCAGCTTGGGAGAAAGAACCCGTTGAAAGACTACGTCGTTACATGGAAAAACAAAATTTATGGGACGAGGTAAAAGAAAAAACCTGGTTAACAGAATGTTCTGAAAAAGTGGAAGCGCAAGTAAACGCTTATTTAGAGACCCAGCCTCAACCACCAGAGACCATGTTCGAATTCATGTTTGAAGATATTCCTCACGACCTCGCGGAACAACGCGAATACTTCATTAGCAGGGGGAAATAAAATGGCAGAAGTTGCATTGATAGAAGCAATCACCATGGCCCTCGACCGCGCGATGAAAGATGATGAACGTGTCGTTTTGCTTGGCGAAGATATTGGTGCGAACGGCGGTGTATTCCGAGCAACGGCAGGATTACAGGAAAAGTTTGGTGAAGAGCGCGTGATGGATACCCCATTAGCAGAAACACTCATTGCGGGAATGTCTGTCGGTATGGCCGCAGAAGGCTTGCGTCCGGTTTGTGAAATGCAATTCATGGGATTCATTTACTCAGCCGTCGATCAAATCATTAACCACGCTGCTCGTTTACGAAATAGAACACGAGGACGACTCACCTGCCCCATGGTTATTCGTGCACCTTACGGTGGAGGAATTCACGCACCAGAACACCATTCCGAAAGTACCGAAGCCATTTTCGCTCATATGCCAGGAATACGTGTTGTTATTCCGTCATCACCTTCCCGTGCTTATGGATTGCTCCTCGCAGCAATTAACGATCCTGATCCTGTGATGTTTCTCGAACCCAAACGTGTATATCGTTTAATTAAACAAGATGTGGAAGACAATGGTGAAGCGCTACCACTTGATACATGTTTCGTATTGCGAGAAGGAACGGATATTACGTTGGTAAGCTGGGGGGCATCTGTACACGAAACGTTAAAAGCTGCTGACGAGTTGGAGCAATCCGGCGTGAGCGCTGAAGTCATCGATGTTGCGACCATTAAACCTCTCGATATGCAAACTATTTTGCAATCCGTTGAAAAAACCGGGCGCTGTGTCATTATTCATGAAGCCGCCAAAACCGGCGGTGTTGGTGCCGAGATCGCCGCTCAACTGGCAGAAAAAGGTTTGATGTTTTTACTCGCACCGGTTCAACGAGTGACTGGCTACGATACGATCATGCCACTCTATCGCAATGAAATGCATTATATGATCGATACAAAACGCATTGTTGATACTGTTAAACAAACCATGGAGTTCGTATGAACATATTTAAATTACCTGACCTTGGCGAAGGATTAACAGAAGTAGAAATCGTTGAATGGTTGGTTGAAGTGGGCGATGAAGTAGAACTCGATCAACCTATCGCATCGGTAGAAACTGCAAAAGCGATTGTAGAAATTCCCAGCCCACAAAAAGGAAAAATTTATAAACTCTATGGTGAAGTTGAAGAGTTTGTTCAAGTTGGAGATCCTTTACTCGAATTTGAAGGTGAAGTGACAGACGCACAAGCTGTTGCTGAAAAAACCGAAAAACGGCAAGACACAGGAACCGTTGCTGGCGAAATCGAAGTGGGTGACATGGTTGTTAATGAAGCAGCAACTTCTGTTGGACAATCTTCCGGTGGCGTTCGAGCCACACCTGCAGTCCGCGCCCTCGCCCGTCGCCTCGATGTTGATTTATCTGTCGTCACACCATCCGGTGCCAACGATACAATCACCTCGGCAGATGTACAACGAGTTGCAAAAATATTCAAAGAAGTTGGCGCAATGGAACCACTGCGAGGTGTACGTAGGGCGATGGCAAAAAATATGTCTATGGCCAACGCCGAAGTTGTCCCTGTCACAATCTACGACGACGTTGATATCAATTCATGGAAAGGTACCGATGACATCACTACCCGGTTAATTCGTGCCATTGGTAAAGCATGTGAAATAGAACCAGCCTTGAACGCTTGGTATGACAGCCATGCCATTGGGCGTCGTATCCTAAAAAAAGTTGACTTGGCCATTGCTGTAGATACTGAAGATGGTTTATTTGTTCCCGTATTACGTGACATTGCAAATCGTGACAAGGATGATTTACGTAAAGGTTTAACTGCGATTAAACAAGCAGTGCGTGATCGCAATATACCGCCAGAAGAGATGCGTGGGTACAGTTTCACGCTTTCTAATTTTGGTACTTTTGCTGGTCGTTATGCTAATCCTGTTGTTGTACCTCCAACGGTAGGTATATTAGCTGCTGGGAAAATTCGACAAGATGTTGTGGCCCATGAAAATGAACCGAAAGTTCATTGGGTGCTGCCGCTTTCGTTAACTTTTGATCATCGGGCAGCTACGGGTGGTGAAGCAACGCGGTTTCTGGAGGCTTTGATGGAGGATTTGGGGTTGGAGAAATAAATTTACTTTAGCTATCTTGAGAATCACTACTGCCGGGCTGATTTTGGCCACTCAAAACAACCCCCAATGGACTTAGGACAGCATTGCCTCCTCTATTAAGTACATGTGTATAAATCTGTGTTGTCCGTAAATCGTTATGCCCAAGCTGCTCCTGAACCGTACGAATATCCATACCTCGCTCAAGCAGGTGTGTTGCAAAAGAGTGCCGGAAAGTGTGACAACTTGCGGTTTTCTCAACACCTGCTTTTCGAATCGCTTTTTTCACCCTGTTTTGCAATGTTCGTTCATCCATATGATGCCTCCTTTCTATCCCCGAACGCGGATCAATACTTCTATTTGATGCAGGAAAAAGATATTGCCAGCTAAACTGTGTTGGTGCGCTTGGGTATTTACGCGCCAAAGCATGCGGCAGATAAACAGCCCCAAATCCATCTATTAAATCTTTCTCGTGATTTAATTTAACATGAGTCAGTTGTCGTTCAAGATGAGGAATGAGATCCACAGGCAAGGTAACGACCCTATCCTTCCCCCCTTTTCCACCAATCACTTTAATGGCGCAATGGTCAAAATCAATATGCTGTACACGAAGCCTCACACACTCCATCAACCTAAGACCAGAACCATACATCAAACACGCTGCCAGCCAATAATTTCCATCAAGATTTCTTAAAATTCTTGTTATTTCTGATTGTGTCAAAACGACAGGAAGTTTTTGTTTCTTTTTTGCACGAGTAATACCTGTTACATCACCTAAAGGGACTCGAAGCACGTATTTATACAAAAAAATCAAAGCATTTAAAGCCAGGCTCTGTGTATTAGGAGCAACATTTTGCTCCAATGCTAAATGGGTGAGAAATTGAACAACTTCTCCTTCTCCCATTGTTTCGGGGTGTTTTTTTTCATGAAAAAGTATAAAGCGTTTTATCCAATAAACATAAGATTGCTCGGTTCTTATGCTGTAATGTTTTAATCGTATAGCATCACGAACTTTTTCTAAAAAAGGAGAAGAGTTTTTACTTTTTTTCACAGCAACAACCCAATACACTGTTATTATATACAGCATATTAATACAATTTACTATCTAATGCAAAAGTGCGAAAACTTATCGTAATCCACGCAGTAATTAATGTAATATGGGAGATAATTTAGCTTTATAGACCGTATAGCATTAGTGGCAACAGATTGAATTTGATAATAGGATGTTATCGTTGAGTGGTTTATTAACTTACCTGCTCAAATAACCACCACGATGGATATATGTAAGATGTTCGTGTTTAATCACGAATTTTTTTCGTCTACTTGGCTGTTAGA